>CALREA010000005.1 GCA_943355055.1 Candidatus Peribacteria bacterium
GGCTCGGCGGCTTGGTTTTGAGCCGATGGTGAGTGAGCCGAGGGAGCCGAAGGGCTGTAACTTCACCGTGTCGGTCGATGCCTCTGATGGAATTACGACCGGCATTTCTCCGGCAGATCGGGCGTATACGATTCGTAAGATGGTAGATAGTGGTGCGAGTTCCGAATCTTTTGTGAAACCAGGACATGTATTTCCTTTGATAAGTAAGGATGGAGGTGTTTTTATCCGTCCCGGACATACGGAGTCTGCTTGTGATTTGGCTCAGTTGGCGGGATTCCAGCCGGCTGGTGTGATTTGTGAGATTATTTTGGATAACGGAGAGATGGCTCGTGGGGAGGAGTTAGTGGCTTTTGCGGAGCGGCACGGATTGGTGATGATTTCTATTGCTGATTTGATTGAGTACCGTAGCTCACGTGAGAAGTTGATTGAGAAAAAGGTTGAGGCGTCGCTTCCTACGAAATATGGCGAGTTTCAGATGAGTGTGTATACGGATATCTTCAGTTGGCATGAACATGTTGCGTTGGTCAAAGGCGATGTTTGCGGGAAAAAAGATGTACTGGTACGTGTGCATTCCGAGTGTATGACTGGCGATGTGTTTTCGTCACTGCGATGTGATTGTGGCGATCAGCTAAGTGCTGCGATGAAGGTCGTAGGCGAGGCGGAGGCGGGTATTGTGTTGTATTTGAGACATGAGGGACGAGGTATTGGACTGGTAAATAAATTGAAGACGTACGTATTGCAGGATAAGGGATACGATACGGTCGAGGCGAACGCGATGCTCGGGTTTGCAGATGATTTGCGTGAGTACCGTGTTGCGGCGCAGATACTGAAGGACTTGGGCGTGAAATCGGTGGCGTTGCTTACGAATAACCCACGGAAGGTCGCCGGGCTCGAAGAGCACGGCATGAGTGTTTCCAAAACCGTACCCATCCAGATTCCCTCTAATGCGACCAATGCAAAATATCTGCATACCAAAAAGGAAAAGCTAGGGCATACCCTCACGGAACTCTAATTTATTTATTTTTATATGAAATTTACCAAGTCCGATACCGCGTATATGGAGCTTGCCCTTTCGCTTAGCCAGCGTGGTTTCGGGAAGACCCAACCTAATCCGATGGTGGGATGTGTTATTGTGAAACATGGAAAAATAATCGGCCAGGGGTATCATCAGAAGTGCGGAGGTGCGCATGCCGAAGTGAACGCGCTCAAGAATTGTAAGACGAATCCTAAAGACGCAACCGTCTATGTGACACTGGATCCGTGCAATCATGTTGGAAAAACAGGAAGGTGTACTGAGGCACTTATGCAGGCTGGCGTGAAACATGTTATGTCTGCTACGGATGATCCGCATGACAAAAAACATGAAGGCGAAAAATTACTCAAAAAAAATGGAATATCCTTCCGAAGAGGACTACTTTCAGATGAATCACGACTGATCCTCCAGCCCTATTTGAAATGGGTGAGTAAGAAGCTCCCCTATGTCATCCTGAAAGTGGCAACAACGCTCGATGGCAAGATTGCCACCGTCAACGGCGTATCACGTGGAATCACATCAGATGCCTCCTTGAAGGAGGTCCACCGTCTACGTGCGAACGTTGACGCCATCCTGACCGGCTCCGGAACGGCGTTACAGGATAATCCCCATCTAGGAGTCAGATATACAAAAGGTATTGATCCTTTACGTATCTTGCTCGATAGCTCTCTCTCTACCCCTGCCAATTCTTTGATGTTCCGTGACGAGAATTGTATCGTGTATACTACCTATCAAGCTCCAAAAAATCGCATCCAGACTCTTGAATCGAAGGGTATTGAGGTTGTAACTATGGGTAGCTCTATCGAACTCTTGACTGTTATGAAAGATTTATTCGCACGAGGAGTTTATCTGTTACTCATCGAGGCGGGCTCCAGTGTCATGACGAGCTTTTTGAATGAAAAGTTAGTCGATAGATATGTTCAATTTATCGCTCCGAAGTTATTGGGCGGTGAAGATTCTTTGACCGGGTTTGAGGGAGAAAATCCGGTGGATTTCTATAAGGTCGTTGGACTGAAAAATGTTGAGTGGAAGCAGTTTGGAGAGGATATGCGGGTGGAGGGGGTTTACAGGATATATTCCTGATAGCTATCACTTTCAATATCCTCACGATTGCATCGATATTCTTATCAAGTATTTTTTTGAATTTTGGATTCTTGATGGTCATGTTGGAGCCAATATGTTTGTCGTTTTTCATTCGAATCATGACAAGTGCGGATTTACAATTTCCAATTGTTAACAAAAATATAGCTCTTCCTGCGCCTGCCTTGCTTGTCAGATAAAGCTTCCTCAGAGATGTTGACGGAATCTTATGCGAACTTTTGATATTTTCCCCAAGGCCTTCGAGGGATTTCTTAGCCGCTATTTTTATAGCTTCAAGTGGGAAGTTGTCCTCTAGCGGCTCTAATTCGTTTCTCTTCACCGATAACGTGATGATAAGCTGCATAGTGTCTACCTAGAGAGTAATTTTCCGATTTTATCCATCTTCTTTTGGATTGCCGGGGTGACGGCGATTGTTTCTGCTTTGCCGACCGTGAAGCTTTTGGCTTCGATGAAGTTTTTTAGGGCGCTTTTGAGCACGAGCGTAAGAGGAATTCCCATTTTTTCTGCCTGATAGAAGGCCTTTTTCTTTAGGGTTTCGTCTATGCGAATAGTGAGGGTGGTCATATGATATAATGGTAATATAATGTTGTTGATTATATTATACTGCACTAACAGTGTTAGTGCAATCTAAAATTAATGGAAACTTCTTCAAGTTCACTATTCCATTCTCTCCAGAATATCTATCACATATTCATGCATGCGAATAAGCGATTTTTGAATAGACAGCATATATTCTTGGGCTTTTTTTAGTACTAATTCGTCATTACATTCTCCGAAACAGATCATGGCAACGTATCCCTTGTCGTCACCTTGATAATATGAATTTTCAATAAGCTCCTGTACTCTTGGATCATATTTAAAATAAAGTTTGGCTTTTTCAATAATTTCACGCGTAAAAGGATTGATGGATACCTCAATAAGAAGAATATTTTCCGATATCTCATCGTCAAAAATTTTACTCTCAAATACCAATCGAGCTCGAGAATGTGGCCCATTCTCTCCCCAAAGCCTATCCCGTTGTTTGTCGGATAATTTCATTAAATTATGTATCAAGTTTCTTTATTGTTCTTTCGGGAATAATTATTGTCTTCCCGGTTTCCTTCTCAATAGCCTTCCGAGTATTGCCCGCAATAGTGCCGCCTTGTCTTGCCACTGATTTATTTTGAGGAAATGTTTTTGGTTTTTTAATTTTTGAAATTTCAGTTGTTGTGGCCTCGGCCAGCATATTGAGAACTAGCTCCAAATTCGTCATATTATCACGGAGGCTTTCTTTTTTGAGATTTTTGTAATCCTTGTATTCGCGAACGGTCTTGCCTGCCCACGCCTTGGTAATCTCATCTGTCAAAATGGCATATTCCAGACCTTCCTTCACGCCTCTCGTCTGCCATTCATCCGTCAGATCTTTTCTCACCTCAATAGTCTTTAGACGCTGGTTAATCCATTCTTTTGGATATTCTTTCTGCTCATACATCCTCATCGCACGATCGATACTTAGCTCGGGATCTTCCATTTCCTCAATTCGCTCATAACCAACGCTGGCAAGCCATACCTTGAGAGGTTCCGCTTTTGGAGAAGGAACTGACTGAATAAGACGTAATATGTTTTCGGTTGTTAAACAATCGGTGGCATATTTTTTGCCATCTGAAGCTAATAATTTCAGTTGGTGACATTTTGTCACCACCTCACTACCCTCATCCGCTAGACGCTCTTTGAGCTTATTCCAATATTTTCTCGGATCTACACTATCTGTTAGAATTCCAATTACATCCACAACCGAAAAATACCAAAGCTCTCCTGCCGCATCCCAATGCCGGCGAACATGCTTTTGATTAAACAATATAATCGAACGATCTTTATCCATATCGGAAGCATAGCGAGAAAAAATGTACTATACTAGATTAAATGGATAAAAAGTGTCATCAGTTTTGGACAACAGTACAGGATACGTGCTTGACGCCCGAAATGCCTCATTATTTATCGCTGTATAGAACTAGCATATTTGTACAGCCATGACCCTTTCCGAAATCTTCATCCACCATTAAGTAGCCTTTTCCGTTCTTGTCATAAAAATATCCTTCAGAGGCGATGCCTGTATCAAGGCAAATTGCTTTTTCGATCCTAAAATTAGCCATTTTTTGCATCACCTCCAGAGCTTCTTTGTATGTCATATCTTGGGAGAAGTTTATCACTCCTTTTTTACCCTCCCCTTCTACGAAAAATCTAAGTTCATATTTATTTGGATTAGAGGATTGAAATTTACCACCAGGTCGAATAAATGACGCCTGTTGAAAAAGTGACCAACCTTCCTTTTTTGCTTGAGCTAGGTAAGCATTTATATTAGGGATTTGGTTCAAATATTGAATTTCAGGTACTCCATTTTTCATTACCAGTAGGCCGTTAAATTCTCCAGCTGGGGTATCCTTACCAACCATTTCCCCATGCTCTAGTGCAACACCCTTTATTTGATGGTGCCCTGTTGTTGATAGAAAGGCACCGGCAACAATGAGCGCGGTATGTTCATGTTTTTTTCTTATATCTTGAAAATTAGGACGACCATTGCCATCGAAAAATTGAGGATGTTTTTTGTTTGAAACAAGATCTGCCTTTGCATGGCCATCTTCCATGTTAAAAAAACTCCCAATTAGTTTCTCTTGCCCATTTTCTAATGTTACATGAACTTTGTATCGAGCAAATCCTTTATGCATATTGTGATCTGCTGCTATTTCTAACCTGGAGCTTTTTATTCTATTTTGTTCGTTTGGTTTAGCCTGTCCCTCGGTAGGTATTATTCCCGAAGCAACACCAGCAAAAGTAAGACCTGCCATTTTTAAAAGATCTCTTCTGGACAGTCCTTTATCTTCTTTCCCGTGATCTTCTTCTGGATAGTTTTCAGGTTTTTCCATAGTATTTTGAATTATATTATTTTGCACTAATTCTTAGCAGGCGTAGGATCATTTTCTTTAATTCTTTTTCTGCAAATTTGTTCCACCTCAAATGCATTTGGTATTTCTGAAATATATATGAAATCCGGAACATATCTGTCTGGGCCATTTTTCCTACTTTCCATTTTTCCGGTTCTCATTTGAAGCGATATATTGCCTTTCTGCGCATTACTATCAACCTCTATATCTCCGGAAAATTGTTCCCAATCGATAGATCTGATATTGCCATTCTGATAGTGTATTAATCTTGTCGGCGTACCTACGAAATATCCTCCTTTTTTGTGTATTGCATAAATGCCCCAAGATATCATGCCGATTCCGGCTAGTACAAAAGTACCAATAATCAATGCAGGTATGATAAGTGGACTTACATTATCAAGACTTGCAACCGTAGGTACTCCATTTGTTTCAAAGTGAACTTCTTTACCTACGAGCAATGGACCAAAAAAGACAAATACAAAAATGCTCGTGAATGCACTCCAGAGTATTCCAAAGCGAATGAGAGAATATGATTTTTTTAATGGCTGATCAAGGCCAGCTTTGATCGCAAAATCTTTGTTTTCGGAACCTAAAGAAAATGCTAATTCTGGCGGCAGTGTCATGTTTTTCATGGTGTATTAATTAGCTAAGAAACAGTTTTTAAATTTTAATGCCAAATTTCGCAAGTACAACGATATATAAGCTATATGCAATGAACATGGTAATTACAGAAATAATCATTGCTGGAGTGAACTTAAGGTCGTTTTTTAGAAGTAGCGGTAATACTAAGAAGAAAATTAGGGAAGGTAGAACTACCCAAAAAATACTGGTAGATAGGTCAATGACTTTTTGTACATTTTTTGTTTCGTTGTATAGCCAAATGATGGCCAGAATAGATATAAGTGGAAGTGAGGCCAGTATGGCTGCGACTGGTGTAAATTTTTTACCTAGTTCCGACACTCCGGCGATGATGAGTGCGGACACTACAATTTTGATGATGTATTGCATATCTTTTTTTAAAATAACTTTAATCCTCCGCCCTATCCCCCCTTATTTTCCACAACTGATGATACTTGGGATATTTGAGGAGTTTGAGTGTGAATAAGTATATCAGGTAGCCGATAATTGAGCAACCGGCTAGAATGATTAGACTTCTGAAGCGACCGGGGATGAGCATGGTTTCGAGGGTGGCTTTAGTGAGGAGGACGGAGAGGAGCATGACTATGGAGGCAAAGATTATTTGGAATTGTTTTTTGAAGTGGATTAGGGGGGTGGTGGTGAAGTCGGAGCGGATGCGGTGAAGGTAGAGGAAGAGTTGGACGTAGCAGGCGATGGAGAAGGCGGTGACGACGCCGGTGATTTGGTAGTGAAGGGTTATGCCGAGGTAGAGGGAGAGGAGGGTGTCGACGGTGAGGCCGGTAATGGAGATTTTGACGGGGGTACGGGTGTTCTGTTGAGCGAAGAAGTAGCGGGATAGGAGAGGCATTAGGTTTTGGGCGAGGAGAGACAGGGCGAAGATTGCGAGAAGGTTTGCGGTGAGGGTGATGTCTTGCTGGGTGAATTGGCCGGCACCGAGGAGGGTGGTGACGATTTCGGTGCGGAGGATGATGAGGCCGATGGTGGCGGGAAGAGTGAAGAGGATGATTTGTTCGATTTTTTCTGAGAGGGTCGTGCGCATGCCATCGTGATCCCCTGTTGCCATTTGTTGGGCGAAGATGCCAAAGGCTATAATTGCTGTGGATATGCCGATGATGCCTAGGACGACACTTTGCATGTTGTATGCGAAGTTGAATGAGGCGATGGAGCCGGTCACGAAGGTGGAGGCGATGAGGGTGTTAATGACGAGATTAAACTGATTGACTCCCGTAGAGAAGATTCGTGGGATGGCGAGGAGAATGAACTGCTTGATGTCTGGTGATCGGAAGTGGAAGTTGGGCTGATATCGGTAGCCGAGCTGGTAGATGGCCGGGAGCTGTGTGGCGGCGTGGAGAATGGAGCCGATTGCGACGGATATGGCGATGGCGTAGACGCCGTATTGTTGGGAGAAGAAGAGTGTGCCGATAATGATCGAGAGATTGTAAGCAATCGGCGCGAGGGCGAAGTAGGCGTACTTCTTAGCCGAGTTCTCTACCCCCTGGAAGATGCTACTGAGACCGAAAAATATCGGACTGACGAGCATGATTTGTGTGAGTTGGGTGGTGAGTTTGATCTTCTCGGGACTGAAGCCGGGCACGAGGAGAGGGATAAGGAATGGGGCGAGAATGAAGGTTAGTGTGGAAATTGTCAGCATCAGGATACCGATGCCGGTGAGGGTGGTGTTGAGGAATTTCCAGGCTTTTTCCTTTTCTTCGGTGTGGAGATAGCCGGAAAAGATAGGGACAAAGGCGGCGGAGACTGCACCGATTATGAGGATCTGGAAGAGCAAATCCGGTATGCGGAAAGCTGCGTAGTAGGCGTCGAGGTCGAAAATGCCACCGCCTTGGAGGGCTCCGAAGCGAGAAGCAAAAAGATGGTCGCGGACGACTCCTAGGATGCGGCTGAGGAGCGAGGAGATAGCGAGAATTAGGGTGGCCGAGAAGATGGCTTTTTTGGACATGGGTTTATTGTGCTTTTAGCTTTATTATGGTATAATGGTTTAATGGATAAAACACAAACACAAAACGTAGTGCTTGAGCGTTCGTGGCTCTATAGGCTCATCCGACTTCATCCGAACGAGGTGAGTCGAACCTTCATGGTCTGGATTATTCGATTATTATACCGTTTTGTATTCGTGGTGAGCTGGACCTTGATCGTCGCCCACGTGGCGAGTACCTATCACAGCGAAATTGCTTTGCCGGTGCTGTTCTTGATTCATGCATTTCTTGTATTGCTCGGCAGCGTACTTTCATTTTTCCTCTTTACCCGGCTTCCTCTTGAGAATATTTTCCTCTATTCATTGATTGCCGGAGTTTCTGTTCTCTTCGGTTGTCAGCTTTTTGTCTTTGATGAGACGATTAAAATCGGCATTCTTCTTTTCGTAGAGTCGTTTATTCTCGTTCAACTTTCTATCAATATTGAGACATTTACGGAGCGATTTTTTACGCCATTCGAAAGTGCTCGTACGTTTCCTATTGCTGAGTCCGGCGACACTATTGCGACGTTGCTGGCAGGTGCCTTCCTCTACTTCAATGCTTCTCAACTTACCATGACCCGTGTTTTGTGGGTTGTAGTAGCGGTTCTTTCACTTATGATTCCGTTCTTTCTTCATTATCATTCTTTTTTGCGTTCGAATCCCGGACTGTGTTTATTCCGAAAGCAGTTCATTGGCGGGGAGCATGAGGAGTTCCAACCGTCGTATGTAGCAAAAATTATTGCTCGTCATCCTTACATCGTTACGCTGATTGGAGTGGTTTTGGCACAGTGGTTTTTCTCGGTGGTGCTGGAGTATCTCTTCACCTATTCTGTCTCAATGCAATATGTCGGTGAACATGCCGAACTGATTCCTGCGACTGCCGGGGCGGTTGAAAATTTGCTGATTGAGGAGTTTGGCGCATTGCAAATTTTGTTTGCTTCTGCTGCCCTTGTCTCGCATTTTTTCTTGGCGGGAAGATTTATTTCCACTCTTGGAGTCATAGGAAGTATTTTCCTTCATCCACTTGTGTCACTTCTGAGCTTAGCAGGAATGATTACCCATTTTGGACCACTCACCACCATTGTGGCACGCGCTAATTCTGAGGTTACAGGTGTAGTATATCGTAATTCCTATCAGTCTACTTATTACGTGTTTGACGAGATGGAAAGTCAATATACTCGTATCTTTATGGATGGAATTATTCGTCCCCTGGGAGCGATGCTAGGTACGTCATTTCTCGTTCTTTCCTACTTTTTCGTTCCCCACGGTTCTTATTTAACATTTGTCCTGACAGGACTTTTTGTCGTTCTCTTGTTTTTTGCTCTATCGGCGTTGACATTGCAGAAGCAATACAATCGATTAATAGTTCATCAGCTCAAGAAATCCGATACTCATCTTGACCAGAAGTTAAATTTGATTGATGTGCTTTCGCGAACAGAATATGCGCAGAAGACGTTGCTATTTGATGGTATTTTCCACGATTCTCGTGAATCTCCATTGATTCAGGTGAAAATGATGGAAATTTTTGCCCGAGAATTAAGTCATTTTCCTGACATCATCCAGTGTTTACGTCATCCGGACCCTGCCGTTCGCTTTGCTAGCGTATCCGCGTTGCAGCAGTTTTTTGATGCCAAGTATTTTGAGATTAATTTGTTGTCTCATCGAACCGTGATTAGTGAGTTAATGTATTGTTCGGTTCATGAGACCGATCGAAAAATTAGACTGCTCATGCTTCTACTTTTGGCTCGCTTCAAAGAAAAAGAAGTTTTGGATTTCCTCCTGGAGCATCTTCAAAATGATCAGGGAGATTATCTCAGCACTATCATTATGGCGTGCGATGTGTTTGATGATCCCTCTTTCCATCCTCTGATAAAAGGCTTTTTGTCATCCAATGATCCGCGAGTATGGGCGCATGCAGCTCTTATTCTTTCTCGTTTTGATGAGTATCGTGATGCTGTTCGAACCTTACTTCATACAAAAATGAATGACCATTCACGTCCTACGAGAGTTGCCGTGGCTTTTGTTCTTGCGCAGATGTTCGATGTTTCTTATACATCTTATTTTAGAGATCGTCTCGAAAAATCTGATGATATGTTGGAGAAGGTTTTTTTATCATTCGGATTGGTTTCTGTCGGTGAAGATACATCGATCACGATATTTTCCAATCATCTTTTTAATTTAGATGCAGGTAGTTTAGACGATACCTCCCGTTATCTGTCGTTGATACCGGGTTTTATGGATTTACTCCCTCCGACAAATCGATATGTGGTTGAGAGATATTTGCAGCAGCATGCCATTCATACGTTACATGCTCTCTTGCAAACGATTGAGCATGGTTCTCTTGACCATTTGCAACTGTCAGAATTGAAGAAATTACGGAATATGTATGGTATCCTGAACGCGACCGAAGAAATATACAAGATTGATCTTGTTATACGTTCTCATGATCCGTCATTTCGTCCTGAGTCTCGATTTTTCGGTAAGGTACCATTGCTACTTTCTTCTTACTTATCGTAATATTCATTTGTATGAATTTTCTCCGACGTAGTTTTACCGTTAAAATCTTATCTATCCTCCTGGGCATAGTCGTTGTATTGTCAGCGACACTGTATATCTTTGGAAGATACTACGGCTTGTCTTTTGTTCCTTTGGAGTTTGTTTATTACGGATTAATTGCTTTATTCATATTAGTGGCTTTTGTGTTTTGGTACAGTGTTTCCAGACCTTTGAAGGGTATTATCATGCAGATGCAAGCACTTCTTACCGGAAGAGAGTATAAGAAATTCTTCACGGATCGCGTAGATGAAGTTGGAATTATGGCGCATTTTTTCAATGAAATTACCAGAAGTATGAATCGTTTTTCTGGTGATATCGCCGAGGGCAAAAGAATGGCGGGTGATTTGAAAATTGCGAGTGGTTTACAACATGATATTCTCCCGAGAACAGCGCCACAGATTCCCGGGTTGGTTGTTGCTATCAAGTCTCAGTCGGCCGCCGAGGTTGGAGGTGATAGTTTCGGTTTCATTCCTGTGAAGGATGCCCATTATTTGTATATTGGCGATGCGGCTGGTGACAGTGTCGCCGCGGGAATTTTGATGACTATTGTTAGCACTCTTGTTTCTGCGTATAGCGAGATTGCTCAATCTCTCAAGGAAATGGTCTATCACATAAATCGACAGCTCAAGTTACGCATTCATTCCACGCTCTATATGACCATGACCCTCTTGAAGTGGAATCCTCTAGGAAAAAATATGACGTTTGTCGGAGCGGGTCATGAATTTATCCTGACGTATAGTATGAAAACCGGACGTTGTGAGGCGACACCTTCCGGGGGTATTGCGTTGGGGATGGTTCCTGATAATTCAACGTTGATCAAGGAGCAGACACTTATTTTTGAGAATAGGGATATTATCATTCTTTATACCGATGGGGTGATCAGATCCAAAAATACGTCCGGTGAGGAGTTCGGTCTCAAGCGGCTCGAGGAGGCTATTGCCAAGTATGCTTCACAATATGGACCGGTTCCGACACTTGATAAAATCATGGCTGATATTAGCTCATTTATGGCTAGTACTAGTCAGCTGGATGATATGACGCTGATAGCGATTCAGAGGGTTGATGCCTAAAGCTCTTTGCTGTAGGATTTCGCCATGAATTTGAGTGATTTTGATTATGTGCTGCCCCGTGAGCTGATTGCTCAAGTGCCTCTCGAGCCAAGAGATATGTCACGTATGATGGTGCTGGATCGTGCGAGCGGGACGTTATCACACCATCATTTTTCCGATCTCCCGAAGTTTTTGACAATGAATGATGTGTTGGTTTTTAACCAGTCAAAGGTAATTCCGGCTCGTATTACGTTTGTATTTGAGGGAAAAGAGTGTGAATTATTTTTTTTACGCGTGTCCGATGAAAATGAATGGGAAGTGATGGTTCGACCCGGGAAACTTTTTCGTGAGAGTTGTAAGGTAGCGATTAATAATGAAGTATCCGTGGAGGTTTTGCGCGTGATGTCGGAGGCGGAACATGGTCATCGAATTGTGAGGGTGAGCGATGTGCTGAAGCGCGATACGTTCGATCTCCTGGATGATATCGGTACGATTCCCCTTCCGCCGTATATTGAGACTCAGGAGGGCGCAGGTCAGTATCAGACGGTATATGCGTCCGTTCCCGGAAGTGTAGCCGCGCCTACGGCGGGTTTTCATTTTACGCAGCGATTGCTGGATGAGATTACTGCCATGGGGGTTAAGTGTGAATATGTAACGCTCCACGTAGGCGCGGGTACGTTCCTCCCTGTTATGGTTGAGAAAATTACTGATCACGTGATGCATCATGAGTATTACTCGATTGAGCCTGAGGTTGTGGCTCGACTCATCGAGGCGAAAAAGAATGGAAAGAGAATTATCGCGGTTGGGACGACGGCGTGTAGGGCGCTGGAGAGTTGTTTCAGGGATTTTGAGAATCCACTTTTGGAGAGTTCAACTAATTTGTTTATCTACCCAGGGTATGAGTTTACCTTTATTGATAGTTTGATTACGAATTTTCATCTACCGAAGAGTACGTTACTCATGTTGGTTTCTACGTTAGCCGGTCAGGATGTTATAAAAAAAGCGTATCAGGCAGCGGTTTGTGAAAAATACCGATTTTTTAGTTTCGGAGATGGGATGTTTATCATGTAATGTCGTTGACGTATTTTTGTCTTGTTATTTAATCAAGTTATTTCGCCGGCGAAATTTTTAGCTTTGAATATGGCTTATTTTTGCCAGAAACGCTATTTCAACCTTGAATTTTAAAAAGTAAAGGTTCCGCGGAGCTCAAAACCTGTGGTTTTTTGATTGTGACAGTGGATTAAAGCTGGGAAATGAGGTATAATAGTGAGAAGACAAAAATATCACTTAGAGCTTCTCTATGTACTCATTTGTTCCCCCATCTCCTCCATTACGCTCATCATCGGAGTTTCACCTTACTCGGTATATTATTCTTCCAGTGATTGCTGCTGTCATCGCGGTTGTGTTTTTTTCCGCGTCAGCCGTAACGAGACATCCAGCGCTTCGCGTGACAGGTACGGTCGCCGGGTATGGGACTACGTTGCAACTTGATGGATTGAATCAATTTGAGCAAGTCTCTTTGTCGATTAGTAACCCAAAAGATGTTACGTTCCAACTCTCCGCGCGCGCTGATAGCAAGGGAAATGTATCTTACACCGTTGATGATATGTATACGAGAGTGTCAGGTAGTTATGATGTTCAGGTTTTTTCGAGAGAAAATAATGCGCTGATTGCAACCGGTTCATTTACCGTGAGTTCAGATTTGAGTTCACCTGATCATTCAGGAGTTGTTCTTTCGAAGGATGTGGTGAATGTGGGATCTTATGATTTTTCCGTACTTAATATCAAATTAACGGATGTGATGAATAATCCCGTTCCACATCACTTCATGAGCGTAGTGTCGAATCGTGAATCAGATGTTATTAAGCCACTCAAGGCAGGTATTACCCACACAGATGCCAATGGAATGGTTGCATTCGCGGTTACATCTCCGCTGGCGGGACAGTCGGTATATGTTGTGTATGACATGACAGCGCAGAAAATCGTAAGTGATTCCGTTCATGTAATGTATGTTGGATCAAATGCTATTGCCTCGCTTCCTGTCTCCGTGAAGCCATCGTACCTCTCTGCAAGTGTTCTCGGTGGTATCGGTGGTGATTATGTTGCCGCGAGTACTTTGGAAGCCGGTCCCGCAGAGAGTTTTAAGTTCGAGGATATGCCAGCCAGTATCAAAACAAACGCGCCCGTGGATTTCACAGTTACGGCTTATGACGTGAATCAGAAGCTTGCCGTGGGGTATCTTGGAACGGTTCATTTTCAGACCGTTAGCAAGAACGCTGTTTTCGCGAGTCTTCCCAAGGATTATACCTTCACGCCGGAGGATCTTGGTAAACATGTCTTCCCTCTTGCGATGCAGTTTCAACAGGAAGGAACCTATGATATCGAGGTATCCGATATGGTAAAGAAAACAGCCGTCGGCCAGATTTCTCTGGTAGTAAAGGGTGGTTCCGCCGCTGCATCAGTGGATACAAAAATTACTATTACGACACCTTCTTCCGGTTCCTATAGTACCAATACTCAGAATGTCACCGGTATGGCTCCCGCCGGTAAGGATGTTAAACTTTATGACGGGCAGGAAGAAATCGGATCAGCCGTTACTAATGTTCAAGGACTCTATTCTTTTACGACACAGCCATTGATTGATGGTGAGCATACGCTTTCCGTCTCTGTGCTTGATCAAAACGGGGCGGTACTTGGGAAATCAGACAACGTAAAAATTAAGATTGATACCATGCCTCCAAAAGTTGATTCCGTCGTGTTGACTCCGGGATTTGAGGTTACTACCGGTCTTCCCGTGCAGATAGAAATGACTTCTGAGGAAAAATTAAAGAAAATATTGGTTGATATTAACGGTACGGTTTCGGAACTGTCCGAGGATTTGGAAAAAGCAGGAACCTATCATGGTTCTTTTGCTGCGCCTGATAAGGACGGTGATTTTGATATTAAGTTTACGCTCGCCGATGATTTGAACAACGAAAGTGTCATCACTCATGCGACTAAGCTGCATGTGGTTACCTTAGGCCAGATGAAACCGGTACGACAGTTGAAGGCTGTTGGAGGAGCTTTTAGGACAGATTTGAGCTGGTTGGCGCCTGATGGGGATACCAAATCCATCGATCACTATCGTATTTTCTACGGAACGGATGCCAATAATTTGACACAAAAGGTTGACACGGTCGGCAATGTCTTGAGTTGGTATATACCGAATTTGCAGAATGGAACCGCTTACTACTTCGGAGTGGTTGCCATGGATAAAAATGGCTATATTGGCGAGCCTGGTACACTTGCGGTTGCTACTCCTCAAGAAAACGGATTGGTCAATGGTGGTTTACCTGTAGCTGATAGCTACATTTCTACGATGAACATGCGTGGTGAGACCGGACCTGAAATACTTTGGCTTTTCCCTTTGAGTATTGGCATCGGTAGTTTATTGCGACGTCGTCGTAAGTAGCCCTAGACCTTTTCTGCTATTTTGGTAGAATGGGTAAAGTATGGCTCTTATTGGAATTATTGCTATGTTTGTGTTCTTCCTCCAACGTCTTCTGGACGTTTTACTTTTTGTTGTTTTCGCGAGGGTGATTTTTTCTTGGTTTCCCATGCATAATATTCAACAAAGCCGTATTTATAGTTTTCTTCATGACGTGACAGAGCCTATGTTTCAATTAGTACAAAAACTTCCTCATCGATTTGGCATGATGGATATTTCCGCTATTTATGTTTTTGTTTTGATTGATGTTGTCCGATGGGTTTTGAGTGTTGTTGCCGCTTCTTTTATATCATCATTGTAGTGCCGTATATGCTTTTGATTCATACTACCAATCATCGCGAGAAGGTTGTTTTTAAGCCCTTGGTTGAGGGTGAAGTTTCCATGTATGTATGTGGACCGACGGTGTACGATAAGGGCCATCTGGGTCATGGGAGGAGCGCGGTGGCGTTCGATATGATTCGGAGATTTTTGATGTATCGAGGGTATAAGGTTCGTTATGTGAGTAATTACACCGATATTGATGATAAAATGATCAATCGGGCCGCGGAAAGAGGCATCAGTGTTCCTGAGTTGGCGAGTGAAATTATTCCTTTGTATGTGAGGGATTTTGGCGAGTTGCGGGTTTTGCCGGCGGATGTGAATCCCAGGGCGACGGAATTTGTGCCGCAGATGATTGAGCTGATTGGCGAGTTGGAGTCTCGTGGATTTACGTATGTGATTTCTGATGGGGTGTATTTTGATGTTTCGAAGTTTGCTGAGTATGGAGCTCTTTCGGGACAAAATATGGAAGATTTGCAGGCAGGTGCGCGAAAAGAGGTGAATACGGAGAAGCGGAATCATCAGGATTTTGTGTTGTGGAAGATGGCGAAGGCGGGCGAGCCCGCATGGGCGAGCCCATGGGGTTTGGGTCGTCCAGGCTGGCATATTGAGTGCTCAGCGATGGTACGAAGTGTTCTCGGCCAACCCATCGATATCCATGGTGGTGGCCTGGACTTAACCTTCCCTCACCATGAGTGCGAAATCGCCCAAAGCGAAGCGGCTTACGAAGTGAAGTTTGCGCAGTACTGGATGCATAATGGTTTTGTGAATATCAATAAGGAGAAAATGTCAAAATCACTTCATAACTTCATTACCCTCGAAGATGTCTTGAAAATATATGAAGGCCGCGTGATTCGATTTTTGTATCTACAGACGCACTATCGTTCCCCTCTTGATTTCTCTGAAGAGATGCTTGAGCAGAGTAAAAATGGATTAGCTCGCGTGGATCAATTTATTGCTTTAGTGAAGCATTATACCACCGTTGGTGATTCGAGCGATCTCGCTTCTGTTTTGGAACAGTATCGTGGAGAATTTATCACCTGTATGGATAATGACTTTGATGTGCCGGGCGCCATCGGCGTGATGTTTTCTTTTATTAATACGTGTCAGGATTTCTTGAGGAAAAAAGTCTTATCAGTTGAAAATGTGCAGGATATTCTTGGATTTATAGATGAGCTCGATTCTGTTTTTTCTATTTTATCTCGCGAAAAGCTTGATATTCCTGATGATATTCGCACTTTAGTTGCCGAGCGTGAACAAGTACGAAAAGAACGTAATTTTAAACGTTCTGATGAGATTCGAGATGAGCTGAGGGGGCGTGGATTTGAGGTTGAAGATACTCCGGATGGACCGATGGTGAAGAGAATTTAGAATTGAAAATAAATCCAAGCTTTCCAAATTTTCCATAAGTTCGCGAAGGTGTTATGTCTTCAGGACCTCTATCCAAATGTACAGCAAAAAGACATCGAAATCGATAGTGATGAAAAATACCGTGATGGCCAAAATGCTAGCTTACTAATGCCTGACTTATTTGATTCACATTCCCTGCTCCCATGGTAATAATCACGTCGAATTGTGGAGCAATTTTTTGACACATAGATATAGTTTTTTCGATTGATATGCCGTCGGATGCTTTTGTTCCTTTCACTCCGTTTATAGCATCAATAAGTTTTTTTACCGATATGGAGGCCTTGTCTTTGGCGGTATCTCGTGCCTCATAAATATTGGGAATAATTACTTTGTCGGTTTGGGAGAATGCCGTGGCGAAGTCTTTGATGAAGGCTTTTGTGCGGCTGTATTGGTGGGGTTGGAAAATAGTGAGAATTTTTCCGGTTGGGTAAAGTTCGCGGATGGCCTCGAGGGTTGCCTTAATTTCGGTTGGGTGGTGGCCGTAGTCGTCGTAGATTTTGGTTTTATCTTTTTTGCCAATGAATTCCAGGCGGCGTTTGGTGCCGCTGAATTCGAGAAGGGCCTTGCGGGCAACTTTCGGATCGACGTCGAGGTACTCGCTAACTGCGAGGGCGAGCGAGGCATTTTTTTGGTTATGAATGCCTGGAATGTGCATTTTTATTTTTTCAATTTCTACCGGGATGGCCAGTGGATGATTCACTTTCTTCAGTAATTTTTCTACGGTTTTTTCTCCCTTCAGGTAGATAATAGCTCCTGTTTTCGGCACCATCTTCATGTATTTCAAAAATGCGGCATCATAGCGCGCTTTGGTTTTGTAGTAGTCGATATGATCGAAATCAATATTCGTAATAACAAGAATATCGGGAGGAATATCGAGGAATGATTTTTTGTACTCGCAGGTTTCGACGACGGCGAGGTGAGATGTTCCGAGGTGTTCGTTTTGATTATTAAGTTCCTTGACCTCTGAGCCGACGATGACGGTTGGGTCTTTCTTGGCTGCGAGTAAGATACTGGCGATCATAGCGGTTGTGGTTGTTTTTCCGTGAGTTCCGGAGACGCATATTTTTGTCTTATCCTTGAGGTACTTCCCTACTGCCTGCGGATAGGTGATGGTTGGAATTTTCCTTCGCTTCGCTTCTTTTAGCTCCGGATTTGTAAGTGGAATGGCTTGGGAATAAATCACTTCGTCTATGGTTTTACCAATGTGGGATGTGTCGTGTGTTGGATATATTTCTATGCCAAGTTTTCGTAGGGTTCGTTTTTTGGCATTGTCAGGGGATGAGTCAGACCCTGAAACGTGATGTCCCATTTCCTGAAGCATGCGGGCGAGACCGCTTAGGCCACTTCCTCCTATACCAATCGCAAATATGTTTTTCTTCGTTGTTTTCATCGTGCCTAAGATTACTTTGTTTGTCCCAACCTGACAAGTATGCTATATAGATAGCATGAAATTCGAGTTTCATCATGCCTCGAGAATGACGAAAATGGTACTCATTGGTGAGTTCCTCCTTGTTTCGTATCTGCTGTATGCGCTTACAACGCATATTTATAATAATTACCAAATTGATTATCACATCAATAATTTCCGCGCGATGAATGATAAAATCACCCTGGATAACCGAAAAGCGGCTGAGGATTTGGTGTATTACAAATCAGATCAATTCATTGAAAAAATGGCGAAACAAAATTTTAATCTCGTGAATCAGGGGGAAGAAGTGATCGTGGTTTCGGATGATTTACTGCAGACGCCTGTCGCTGAGTCGAGTGTTCCTGAAAATACGGATCAGATTTCGAAGTACTATTCTCTTTCGAATCCCCAAAAATGGTGGAAGTTTTTCTTCGAGATTGATCATACCGTGAAAGCTGTTAAGCCCGCGAACTAGTATTTTGGCTTTGTTCTGCTTTTGACTTTCCTTTAAAATGCTCTATACTCTTGGCGTTGTTCGTCTAGCTTTGATATTTATCGCGTCGCGGGGTGGAGCAGTGGTAGCTCGCAAGGCTCATAACCTTGAGGTCGGTGGTTCGAGTCCACCCCCCGCAACCAGAAGAGAGGCCAGAATGAGACCAGAATTTATTGTTTCATTTTTCAAGGTGTATACTTTAGTCACTTGATTTTTTTATGTCTTTCTTTGTTTACATTCTCTGCTGTAATGATTCGACCCTTTATGTTGGATCTACCAATGACATCGTGCGGAGACTTTATCAGCATAATAATTTAAAATCGGGGGCGACCTATACGAAGGGACGGCGACCGGTGACGCTTATTTATATAGAAATGTTTAAAACACTCAGAGAAGCTAAGCAGAGAGAATATGCGATTAAGTGTTTGACGAGGGAGGAGAAATTAGAACTTATTGGGATTTAGAGAAAAACCGAATCGGGAACGGGTACAATTTTTCCTTCGGAAAAATTTGGTGGCAGGGGCGAGAGTTGAACTCGCGACCAACGGCTTATGAGTCCGCTGCTCTACCACTGAGCTACCCTGCCAGGCTATGCGATTGTGGTCGCGGAAAGTGTAATGGAGGAGGCTTGGAATTGCAAGTCTTAGCTTCCGTTTCGCTTTATTCGGCGATCCAGGCTTGAACCTGTTTCTGGATATCCTCGTAGTTGCCTGTTTTCGGGAGGAGGATCCACTGTCCCTGCTTGTTGTAGGTGGAAAATAACAGATTTGAGGATTCGATCATATGATTCGTTTTGATCGTATAATCGGCTGTTTGTGAAGCTAGGGCCATGGCTTCAATGAATGAGATATTCGTTTCTATATTCTTGCTGAGATTGTTGTAAAGGTTTGCTAATATATCGTAGAAGCCTCCCGTTTTCAGACGTTCTTTGACAGCGCTGATAATCTGTTGCTGGCGTCTGGATCGGTCAAAGTCCGAGGTTGATTTGCGGCTACGGGCGTATTTGAGGGCGGTCGTTCCATCCATATGATGCATACCGGCGCCAATGGAAAATGTTTCATATTCGATATTATTCTTTGGATACTTATAGTCATATATCCCCTTTTCCACATCTATATCAATTCCACCAATCGCGTCGATATATTGCGTGAACGCTTTCATATCCACAATAATAAAATTGTTGATTTTTATACCAGTGATTATTTCAACTTCGTCTGCTAATTTTTGTATCCCAAAAAACTCATAAAACTCATTTATTTTTCTTCCCTCAATCGCGAAGTCACGAGGGATACTTATGAGGGTCACCTCTTTGCTTGCATTGTTTAGAGTTGCTACGATAATGGAATCAGTGAGCCTGCTATGTTGTCCAACCAATAAGTAGGATGTCATATCATTTACCAATGGTGGTGTTACTACGGGTGGTGTAGTAACCTGGGTAGTGCTGATTTTTTCATCTTCTTTCGTTATCTCTTTTGATAGTGGCGTGAGGTGTATTTTTTCTTTTTTAACCTGTTTTTTCTCTTTTTCATTTCCTCCTTTTAGATTTCCCACTTCATCGATGAGCACGTTAATTTGTGCTTGTTTGAGCTGAAGATCTTTAACGATATTAATCCCCGTCACCAGCATCATGACAGTTGCTAGTGAGATTACGGAGACAAGTATACCGAGTTTTATTTTCCAATGTTTCATTACGGTTGCGGTGGAGTAGTAGGTGTTTGCATTTCCGGAGGAGTTTGAGGCTGTTCAGGAACTTGAACTTCCGTGGATGTCTCAGCAGTAGGCGCTTCTTCGACTTCCGGTGTTTCAGGTGTTTCGGGTGCCGTCTCTTCTTCGGCTTCAATCCCGATTCTTGCCATAATTTCCTGTTCGACGAAGTCATGTTTGCGGCCGTATTTCATACGCGCGTACTCGCGGACAATTTCACCAATCTTCTTGTTTTCGCCCTTCTTGTCCCAAATGGTTTCGAGAGAGAATGGACGGGAGGTGGTATTATTAATATTGAGTTTTACGTAGGCTTTGTAGTTGGAAATACCTACGAGGTCTTGCTCCGTAACGATTGGCGCGAATTCCTTTGCGAGGTATTCGGCATCCTCGGCGCCGACCTTGAAAGCACATATGGTACCGACGTTACCGAATACGGCATCACGTATCTGCGTGTTGCTTGAGCCTGTCTTTGTCACGACCAGCTGACTAATATACTGATGAGCCATGATCAATGCGAGATGGTACTTACGAGCCTCAGATAGAATTGATGCAAAGCTTTCTGTGGCAAAGTTCTGGAACTCATCTACATAGAGGTAGAAGTCACGTCGTTGTTCTTCCGGGATATCGGCACGACTCATGGCTGCCATCTGAATACGGGCTACCATAATCAAACCGAGAAGCTGCGTGTTGAGATCACCAATCTTACCTTTTGAGAGGTTCACGAGGAGAATCTTCCCGGAGTCCATACACTCACGGAAGTTAAAGGCTGACTTAGGCTGTCCGATGGTATTACGCATAATGGAGTTCGTAATGAACGGACCGAACTTCGCCGAGAAGTATGGGATCATTTCTTGCTTTTCTCTATCGCCGGTTTCGGCATATTCATGTTTCCAGAATGAGAGGACGACCGGGTTTTTTGCCTTACTAATTTTGTAATTTCGGAACTCGGTGTCCACGAAGATTCTTGGGACGTCAATAAGTGTTGCTCCTTCATCAGGATCTTCCATAAGCGTCAAACAGGCGTTGCGGAAGTAGTGCTGAATACGTGGCCCAAAGATCTCATCACCGAACAATTTGATAAAGATTTCTGTCGCCTGGCTCGAGGCGAGGTCTTGCTCTGCCGGAGTTTTTGCCTCGAGAATGTTGAGACCCATCGGTCTGTCGGTATCACCGGCATCAAATATAACCACATCTTTTACACGCTCCTTTGGTACATAATTTAATGCATCCTCAATCAAGTCTCCGTGCGGATCGATAACGCATATACCCTCTCCATTCTTGATATCCTGACGGATCATATAGCTCAAGAGTGAGGACTTACCTGAACCGGATTTACCGATGATATAGTGATGACGAGCTCGATCTTTCTTTAGAAAGACGACTGGCTTGATTACGCCTCGATAACTGTTATTTCCTAACATCATACCCTCCATTCCCATATCGGCCGGCACCGGAAGCTTCTTGTACGAGAGCCACATAATAGACGGCGTGAAGTTATACTTGCCATCCGGGAAGTGGTATACCGTTGCGAGCTCTTCTTCTGATAATATATTCTCTTGTTCTCCCCATCCGAAGATTCTCGTCTCCAAAATTCTTTTGTTGAAGTTCCGTAACATATATATGTTATTGATGAAATCAATTGGGATAACTCTACGAGTATCGAATCCGTTTGATCCTTCATCGTTTACCGAATTTATAGCAATTTCCATGCTACTCATCATTTTTTGCGCTTTCTCTTCCGTAGAGGATGAGGCGATCATTCTGATGACGACGTGAAAATTTGATTGCTGGGATTTTTCACCCATTCTTTTTGCGGTGTCTTCTTTGCTCGCTATCATACGCACCATACCTCGCTGATAGTAGTCCTCCCCTTTTTCCTGCTTCTGATCGTCCTTTCCCTTTGCGGCTAATGTGAATAAGTCCCCGATGAATCCAAGTATTGATGAGCCCTTTGGATTTCCTTCACTATCTACGGGTCTTCCCTGAAATATGGCTTCGCTCACTTTTAAAGCTTTGTTTGCAATTTTTTTTGCGGCCGGTCTCATGATTATTTGGATGCCCCCAACTTCATCTTCGTCCATCTTGGTAAATATATTCGTGATGGCATTGAGCGGATCATTTTCAATTGTTTTGAATGTTTTTATCGGGAACCAGTATTTTTCCTTTTGTCTGACGTAGAAGCATTTTATGAAATTTGTGCTGGTTTTCTTGATATAAATTGGGCTTACCGGCTCTATCTCGGCACTTGGGTATAATGACGTAATCTGTTTTTCGATTAATCCGCTGTAACTTTCGACTGTTACGACATAAAAATTGATTATTTTCTTTTCTACAATAATTTCGAAAGAAAATATATCGGAGTGGAAGAAATATCTCCGTATCATGTTCATGATGTTGAGGCCGCGAAGCTCGTAGAGCGAGCGGTAGCACTGTTGCATGATGGCTATTTTTTCTTTTAAGTCCTTTTGGACCTCCTTCTCCTTGTCCTTTTGTGAGTCTTCACGAGGCAACGTTACTTTGAAGTAGACATTTTTTACATGCCCTATATACAAATAGCGAAAGAGCCAGGATAAAGAATGGAGCATAAGAGGTGCTCCAATAACTACCACTACAATCGCGATTGGGTTTGCCTTGGTGAAGCTCCAGACGATGTTCCAGTAGTGTAGGATGGCTGCCGTGTCGATATTTATTTCCGGAAGAGTCATTTTTTGATTATTTTTGGTTTCAGTTAGCTTTGAATATTTCTGTTTATTATATCATAGTTTAGCTTTGTTAGCAAGGCTATGGAGCGTGATTCCCAAAGCTGAAGTGGCACAAGTAGTACTTTCGAAATGGTATCGATATATCCATTTATGTAACTATGTGTTTTGGTTTGATGTATACTAAGTGTTGGTTATTTATTCTTTATCCTCAAAACGTATGAAAACGTTCCTCGTCAGGTTGTTAGGTAGTTTCGGTCTTTTGTCGGTATTAGCGCTGGGTGCAGGTACGGCATATGCCTCACCTTATCCATACAATTCGACTAATCTTTCACTCACGCAGAGTGTTGATGGATCCGGCATGATTCAGCTCAAGTGGAATCCTATCGCTGCAGGTTCGAAAATTTCCGGTTCCGGTGATACCGGTATTGTTGATGGGTATGCTGTTTTTCTTCGTAAGTCTTCTGATACGGATGCTGCATGGAACAAGAAACCGTTTGCGCTTTTGAAGATTAGCGGTAACGAGTATACCTACTACAATCTCTCTAATATGCCGAGCGCTACCTATGTCGCGCAAGTTGCCGCGTATGGTGTTGATGTAACGGGGTATCATTTTAATTACTATACAAACCAAGTGTTCGTTCAGGTTGGCTCTACGATCAACGATTCCAGCTCATTGATTTGGAATACCTATCCTCAGGATTTTGTACCTGCTAATATTGCCGGCACTACCACTTCCCTTTCTCTGACCGGAACAGTTTCGGAATGCATGCTTAAATATAACTGGACTACACTGCCTTCATCAGCCGTGCAACCGGAGGGATATGCGGTATTTTTGAAAAATGCGAATGAAACTGATCCAAATTGGAGTATCAAGCCCTTTGCCCTTTTGAGAAAGTCATTGAATAACTACAATTATTATAATCTCTCCGGAATGCCTTATGGTACCTATATCGCGAAGGTCGCAGCGTATAATTATGACGTAATCGGATATAAATTTGATACCTATAGCAACGAAGTTACGATTACGAATACTTGCGGTGTTCCCCCTGTCATTGTTTCGTTGACGGCCCCTATGATTGTTCAGCCAATGGCTGGTCAGGTTTTCACCACTATGCCACGAGTTACGACGATTCAGTGGTCTCCCGTCAAAGATGCCGCTTCGTACCAAATCGCTATTGAGTGTGATATCTGTGGATCCGCGATGTGGGAGAGCAAGTATCCAATTTATTCCACCTCTGCTACGTCACTTACCACTCCCGCGCTCGCTGGTGACAATACGTTCCGAGTGAGAGTAAGGGCTATTTCTGCCGGAACAGAAGGGCCGTGGTCTGATTACCGACTTTTCTCTTTTGTTACCCCTGCTTCGACCAATACTGTACCCGTTGTGGTGCCTGTGACTCCTCCCGTCACTCAACGTCCAAGCACTGTACCTTATACTATGCCTCCTCTAACGGGAGTTAATCTTAATCAAGATCTTTATCTCAATGCGAGCTATGGTCGCGAGGGGGTTACGTTGGGTTTTGGATTCCAAAATGATGCCGCTCAGGAAGAATCGAGCTACCAACAGTTTATGGTTGAACGATATCTGGTTTCGAAGCGAAACATGCGTGTTATGTCGTCAAAAAAGCTCTTTTACGTCGATCCGGATGAGGATACCTTCCTTGATACCAGTGCGATCTATGGCAAGAAGTATGCTTACCGTGTCTATGCCATCACGTATCTTGCCAATGGGCAAAATAAGATTCTTGGATCAAGTCCGACGGTGAAGTTATTGGTGAAGTAGTTTTTCCACATGTCTTCATTCATTCCGATATATCAAAGAGTCACCTGTATGGGTGGCTCTTTTGAGAAAAATGAAAACAGGTAACATTTTATTCCGCCGTTGAACAACTTTCGATTCTTGTCAGCAGGACGACCAAAGAGCTGGGGGAAGTTTTCAACAGGAGTGATGATGAAGAGTGAACAGTTTTTTGCTTGTGTAAATTCTTTTCCAAATTCGCGATACATTTTTTCAACAGATGGCTTGTCTTCCAGTCGTTCGCCGTATGGAGGGTTGCAAATAAAGGTGGCGTTTTCGAACTTAGTAAAGTCGAGATCGTGAAAGTCTGTACATTGGAAATTAATATTTCTGAAACCTGCGTTTCCGGCGTTTCCACCTGCTGTTCGAAGTATTCCCGCATCGATATCAAAGCCATATATTCGAAGTTTTACGTCTGATTTTTCCGCTTCTTGAATTTCAGTATGATTTTTTTCGAATTGTTTTTTATCCATCCATGGCCATTTTTCGAAGGCGAACGTTCGGTTGAGGCCGGGCGCTTTGTTTTGCGCTGCGAGTGCCGCCTCGATGAGGATTGTTCCGCTTCCGCAGAATGGGTCGACTAGCGTGCGGTCCGGAGTCCAATCAGAGAGTTTTACCATGGCTGCAGCGAGCGTCTCCTTCATCGGTGCATCGTTGGTCTTGGTGCGGTAGCCACGTTTATGGAGGCTATCTCCAGAGGAATCAATTGTTATTACGAATTGATCTTTGTTTGACTTCACCATGATCTGGTAGGTGACCCCTGAATTTTCCGAGAGAATCTCGCTTTTATGTTTTAATTGGAGCCTCTTTACTACTGATTTTTTTACAATACTCTGAATCGCCGGCTCGGAGTGGAGTATGGATTTCACGCTTGTAGCGTCCACGGGGAAGGCGTCGCTTTTGCCAATATATTTCTCCCAGGGAAGTACGCCTACCATATCGAAGAGTTCATCAAATGTCGTTGCCTGGAACTCCCCCATTTTTATCTGAATTCGGTCGGCGCAGCGAAGCCAAAGATTTGTCTTCATCAAAGCTGTCTCATCACCCTCGAATGTAATTCTTCCGTCCTCGGTTTTTAGAACAGGCAGACCAAGTTTCTTTAGCTCATCCTGTACGAGCTTTTCCAGTCCAAAGGCGCATGTAGCAATCAATTCCATGGGTGTACTGTACCGTATCTATCGATTTTTGAATAGGTGCTCATTAATGATAATCATATGGTTTAGAATCTCTGTACTATCGAGAACGATTTTTATCTCATACCTGTTTGATAGTTGCCATATACGTTATTAATAAAGTTCTTTTATATAGCACTCTTCGCAATAAACTATTTCCCCCCAAGGGGCGCTCTTGCTAGAGTGAGGTCGATCCGGTGAATAGGTCGTTTGCATATTCTTTTGGCATTTGCCGCATTTACGAGCCCAGAATTTGCGTGGGTTGCGCTGGAGAAATCTATCAAGGTGACGTTGGTCAGGATGTCGTCGTGGCAATGGAATATCTTGTTGGCGATAAAATTTTAACTCTTGTGGAGTGATCTTGAAGAGTTTATTTGTGAGTTCGCATTCTATTGCAGAGTTTAGTACGTCATCTGATATGTCCTTGATTGCATCTTGGATTTCGCTCGCTGCTATTTTTTTTGCTACGTTTGGTTGTGTTGGTTCATAGTCATCCCACGGAAGTTTTTTGGCCAATGCTTCTTCTTGTTTTAGTGGGAAATACATTTGAGCCGAACTTTTGTTATATCCGTGCGGAGAAATTTCTGATGGGAAAAATTCGCCCCACTCGCCTGTTTTCCGCATCTGTTCTATTATTTTTGGTACCAATTGTTCGTATTCTTCTTTTGAATATTGCTTGTTGAGAATGCAATATTTTGCGCCGTGCATGTTCGCGCAGCCAAAATTATCCTTTGATCTTTCCATGTACCAACAATAAATGAGGTCCGATGAACTTACGTGACAGTTATCGCAGAAGAGCAGATGGTAGCTATTTTCTCCGGAAATGGAACACTCATACGATTGTTGAAGATTTGTTCCGTATTGGTATATATCGTAAATATCTTTTGCGCCGAGGACTATCTGGTAACAGAATTTTCCATTTTCAATATCTTCACAGTCAAAACTATTTGATACGTTTTTGCAATTGTAGAGATGATTTCCCGTGCAATTCTCTAGATTATTTCCTTGGAATTCCTTGAATGTATGCGCTTTTTCGAGCTCTTTGCGTCGTGACTTCCAATATTGATATTGTTTATAGGATCCGGTATCTATTTCCGATATTCGCTTTTGATATTCTTCTTTTGTGAGTTGTTGATTTTCAAAACAATATTCTTTGTTTCGAAGTCCGACCGAGCAGAAGCAGTTCTGGCATCCAATACAATCTCTTAAGAAGGCGCTTGAACTGCAGTTAATACAGTCCTGACTTCCTTTTAAATCATATGATTTGTGTACGTCTATACAGTCATAGCATAACTCGCAGTGGAGGTTGTAGAAGCCATCCACGCACGATCGGTCTTTTTTGAATCCGTATCCATAATAGCAATCTTCGCAGAAATCGGCGTGCATGATGAGGTAGCAGTTTTTGCATGAGCCGGCGTAATGGATGTAGTCGGAATTTATAATTTCCCCCTGAACACTTAGGGCCAATGCCGGAGTCTTGAGTTTTAGTTCCTTAATTTGTTCAAAAAATGATTTGCTGAAGTCAAAATCCATCCCGTAGTCCCTAGCGTCCCATTTATCACTATGCCAACATTCCCTACAATATATTGGTTGCTTGCGATCTGGAGAATATTCAGTGAGTGTTCTTTTTTTGCATAATCCGCACTCTCCTGGATATAAATTTCGTTCATTGCAAATTGAGAGTCGTCTCTGTTGCCGACAGTCAGGGCAAATTGTTGGTTCTGTAATCGAATATTTTGTACCACTGAATATGGGACTTACTTTTTCATAGAATAATCTGTCTTCATCCGTGACATCGAAATTATTTTGGCATTGGTTGCAAGTTTTCATATTTGGATGGTAAATATTAGGAGTTTATTGCAATCTCACCAGGTAAATGGAATTATACCATGTGGAAAAAAATTAAATTCATAGAAAACTCCACTTGCTTCACATCCACTACCACATCCAATGAACTTATATTGAAATATATAAAGAATAAATAGTAAAAAAAATATTATCTGAAGAACAATTAAAAATTTTCTATGGCTATTTAGGTAAAGTAGAAGCATTACCAGCCCCATTATCCCAAATAATATTCCTAGTTTCGAAATGGAATAATATGTTTGTTGCGTGCAAGTACTAGGACATATGTTACTGATCGTTGTTGTAGAAAAATCTGTAAGATTTGGAAAAGGTACTTCATTCATTTTATTAATTTATTATAGAATCAGAAATAGTTTATGCATTTCTTTATATCGTCAGCCCCTTCCCGTTAAACCACTCAACTAACTCATCAATCGCAACGCGTTCTTGAGCCATGGTATCGCGATCGCGTACTGTGACCTTTCTATCTTCAACCGTGTCGAAGTCGATCGTGATGCAGTAGGGGGTGCCGATTTCGTCTTGGCGGCGGTAGCGCTTGCCGATGGAGCCGGTTTCGTCGTATTGGCACATCCAGGACTTTTTGAGCTTGTTGGCGATTTCGTGGCCGATGGTAGAAAGGGGCTCTTTTTTGGATAATGGGAGGACGGCCATTTTGATGGGGGCGAGTTTCTTTGGGAGGCGGAGGATGTATTCTTTTTCGTGGACGGTGTCTTCTTCACCGGATCGGGCGTCGAGTTCTTCGAAGGCGGAACAGAGGACGACGAGGAGGGTGCGGTTGAGGCCCCATGTAGGTTCGATGCAGTGTGGCATGAAGACTTCATTGGTGAGCGGGTCGCGGTACTGGAGGTCTTGCTTGGAGGCCTTGGAGTGGGCTTGGAGGTCGAAGTCGGTACGGTAGGCGATGCCATAGAGTTCCTTGAGACCGAATGGAAACTGGTACTCGGTGTCGACGGAGCGTTTGGAGTAGTGGGCGCGGTCTTCGGGAGCGATTTCGTGGAAGACGAGGTTTTCTGGTTTGGCACCAATTTGGGTGAGCCAGTTTTTCTGCTGATCGAGCCAGTACTCGAACCACTTTTCCCAATCATTTGGGTGAACGAAAAATTCAATTTCCATCTGCTCGAACTCGCGGGTGCGGAAGATGAAGTTTCCAGGAGTGATCTCGTTGCGGAAGGCGTGGCCGATCTGGGCGATACCGAATGGGATTCTTTGACGTGCTGTTTCCTGTATCGTCTTGAAATCGACGAACATACCCTGGGCGGTCTCGGGACGCAGGTAGACCGTGTTCTCGGCGTCTGCGGTGGGGCCGAGGTGAGTCTGGAACATCATGTTGAACTGTTTCGGTGCGGTGAGCTCGTTTCCTTTTGGGGATTTGAGGTTGAGTTCAGAAACTTTTGCCACCATATCGTCAAATGAGAGGCCATTGACGTTTACTCCTTTTTCCTCGAGGAGGTGATCGAGACGATAGCGTTCATTCGTTTTTTTGTCCTCTACGAGTGGATCGTTGAAGTTGGCGACGTGACCGGAGGCCTGCCAGACTTTTGGGTTCATGATGAGGGCGGCGTCGAGACCGACGACGTCGTCACGTTCCTGGACGAACGTCTTCCACCAGAGTTTCTTGATATTGTTTTTGAGTTCAACTCCGAGTGGTCCGTAGTCCCATGAGTTCGCCAGCCCACCATAGATGTCACTTCCGGGGAAGATGAATCCCCTTCTTTTGCAAAGAGATGTAATTTTTTCCATAATGGAATTTGCGTCTGGTTTTGCCATGGGTTGGTTTGTTATACGTTAGATAGAGTATGATTTCTTTCAAGGGTGAATGTTGCGGGACCGTCGTTTTCGAGCGAGACGATCATGTGGGCGCCGAACTCGCCGGTTTGGATGTTGAGGCCTTTGTCCCGAAGGAGCTGTACTGTTTTCTCGTAAAGAGGTTTTGAGTGGTCGGGTCGTGAGGCGTTGGCAAAGTCTGGGCGTCGCCCTTTGTCGCAAGACCCATAGAGTGTGAACTGAGATACGATGAGGATTTCTAATTTGGTATCGAGGACGGAGAGGTCGAATTCTTGCTCTCCTTGCGGAAAAAGCCGGAGGTTTGTGATTTTCTCTACCATCCACTTCGCTTCCTCCTCGGTGTCGGTCTGGGTGATTCCGAGGAGTACGAAGAGACCTTTTTGGATAGTGCCGATTGCCTGGGCGCCGACGGTTACGGAGGCGCTGTTTACTCGTTGAATAATAGCTTTCATAGTTCTTCCTTTATAGTGCGCTTATTATAGACAGGTGGTGGCGGTGTTGTCGAGTCGCGAATATGATACCATCTGATATCTATAGCAAAAACTGTTGTCAGTTTTGGATGACACTTTTTTGAAAGAGGTTTTTTGTTGGCGAGATGCTCCTAATGTTCCGATATTTCGCGCTGCATATTTGTTATTCCTTTTTTCTTCCATCATCATGCCACTACTTTTTTACTTCGTAATCCATTTCTCATGTACGGTGTTATTTTTACGCGTCAGTCGAATCCTTTTTCATTCATGGTTGAGGGGTTTCTTCGTGAGGGTATTCGGTTGGACATCGTGAATCCTGTTTCTAACCTGAGAGAGAACGATATTATTTATACATCGAGTGTTTTTCTTTTTAGAGGGAGACTTTCCGTGTTGGATTTAAATGTTATCAAACTGATCAGACTTCTTAAGCCCACGGGATGTATCGTTCTTATGGATCCTGATGAAATTTCTGATTCTCAGTATGTTGATTTGATGGTGACGAGACCATTTTCGTATCCCTATTTGAGCGTGATGATTCAGAAACACATTTGTGAGATGCGCGAAGAGCGCAAGGGGAAATCTTTGCGCGTCGGACCACTAACGCTGCATATCTATACGAGAACTTTGGTTATAGGGCGCCATGAAATTATTCTTCGTAACAAGGAATTTGAGTTGGTTCGTTACTTTTTTCTTAATCCCGGTCGAGTTGTTACGCGCACGGATTTACTCGAGAGTGTGTGGGATCGTAGTTCTACCATCGGTACGAATACTATTGATGTTCACATATCACGATTGCGCAGAAAACTAAAAGAATGTGATGCACATGACCTGTTACGTACCGTTCCCTGTTTAGGATATCAGTGGGCAGTTGGTGTTACATCATAAATATTTTTTTTCACAATCGCATTTCCTTCACACCTTCAAAAATTATTCTATAATTTCAAATGTTATTATATGACTTACCCCCCACTCACCTATGGATGCTATTCAACAAAATGCGAAGGACGTTTTCTCGAAAGTTTCTGATGTTGTCGCGGAATTATTGCGACTTCTCTCTCCGAAGGAGCGTTTGGTTATCGAGAGGCGTTACAACTTGAGTCATACTAAGCGCGCTACACTTGAGGAAATTGGAAAAGACTTCAAAGTCACTCGCGAACGTATCAGACAAATTGAAAAAAGCGCGCTGCAAAAATTGCGAAGAAACGTCTTCACCACGCCACTTTCTTCTTTGTTTACTATCGCTACGGAGGTGATGAAAGAACGCGGAGGTGTTATGCATACGGATCTCTTTTTCAATGAGTTGATACAGAAAATTGTGGGTACGGGTACCGTAGATCGTGATTCTCTTGCTCTTGCTTTTGAGCTTGATCCGGCCTATGTCGTGGTTGGAAATACCATCAAATTGCACCCTTATATTCGTCTTACTTTTGTACCTGATGATTTGATTACTGAAATTTGCACCGGAGCGGTGCGGCTTTTGGATGAGGGTGGAGATGTGGCAGTGAAGAGTGATTTTGTGAAACGTCTTTTTGCGGTTCACCAGTCGAAGCAGCATGTTTCACCTGCTCTTATTGAATCGGTTTTGCATCTTGATAAGAATTTGAAAGTTCTCCCTGAGGGATACGGGCTTTTCAGTTGGAGACATATTCATCCACGAACATTGAGGGATAAAATTTTCTTCACCTTGCGCGGACATACGAAGCCTCTTCATTTTGTTGAGATTGCCAATCGAATTATCGAGACACGTTTTGATTCAAAGCGTGTCAATTTGCAGGCGGTTCATAATGAACTTATCCGATGTGGTGACTTTGTCTTAATTGGACGAGGTATTTACGCGCTGAAGGAGTGGGGATATTCATCCGGAACGGTTCTGGACGTGATTGAGAGCGTTCTTCGTGAACACAAGGAGCTTGAGCAAGAGGAGATCGTGAAGGCGGTGCTTGAGCGACGTCAGGTCAAGCGAATTACGATTCTGCTCGCTCTGAAAAACGGTGAAAAGTTTACCCGTGTTGGGCGTAAACAGTATCGATTGGCTTCCGCGATAAAGGCGTAGGTTTCTACGGAGGTGATTACAATGACGTGAAGGCGTTTTGATTCAGTGCTTTTTCCGCCTTCATTTCCTGGTAGCTCGTCGCTATCTGGTTTTCGGTCTCTTCTTGAAGTTGTTTTGCATATTTGGATGTTGCTTTTTTTAGCATCGTTTTCGCGAGCTTGTCGAGAGGGTCGAAATGAAGAATTTCCTCTGCCACCTGCGCGGCTTTTTCGTATTTGCCGAGCTGATACAACGTGGTCATATTTTCCGTTGCTCTGAGAGTAAATTCTTGCTTGTTGCTGACTTGCGATACGAGAAGGTTTTTGCGATATTTCTTGAGAAGGCTTTCTACTTGAACGTTTGTGCGGTCGATTTGCTGCATCTGGTAGAGGAAGTTTACAATGTCTTCATTTTTTTCCGTGTCGAAGAGGGATTTCTTTTCTTCGATTTTTATCAAGATAATTTTGTCACGGTAGGTTTGATGAATGGCTTTGAGCTGTGGATTTGTTAAGGCTTCACGATTTTTTCCAATCATGAGCTTGATCATTTCATCATATTTTTTTTCCTGGAGGAGATTTTCCAACTCTTGCGTGTAGAGCTGGAGAACGTCTTTGGTCTGCGCCGCGAACTGCTTGCGGTACATATCCTGCGCCTGCGCGAGCTGCTCCTCGAGAGGTCCGTAGTGAGGCGCATAGCGATAAAGTTCGGTAAGATTTTTGATTAGTTCGGCATATTCTCCATTTTCCCAAAGGGGTTTGAATGCTTTTAATTTTTCGTCGATTGCCTTTTGATTGAAATTCATTGCCGCGTCGGAGATTTTCTCTTTCATCTTCAAAGCACCCTCGTTTTCAGGGTCGGCCTCTAGTACCTTCGTACAGAGATTATAGGCATCTTTGAGTTTCCCCTCGTTGAGGAGAAGATCGGCTTGCGCTACATATTGTTTGAATACGTCCTGTATGTCTGCCATGAGTGATTTTTTAGAGAGAAATCTAGGTTCTGCTAGATTCCAGCTATTGTATCATATTTTGGCGGCTTTTTCGAGGGATTTTTCGTGAGCGGCGAGGTTTTCGAGTTGTTCGGTGAGTTGGGCGGCCTGTTCTTTGGCTTGTGACACCACTTCTTTTGGGGCGTTGGCGACGAAACTTTGATTGCCAAGACGGCCATTGATGGCGGCAAGTTCTGACGAAATTTGCTTCTTTTCCTTCGAAATTCTCTCTAATTCTTGTTCGAGATTGAACATATTCTGGAGTGGAAGGTAGATCTCCATCGGCCCGGCGAGAATTTTGAGTGCTTGTGGAATTGATGAACCTTTCTTGGCAATTTCGAGATTGCTGAGATTTCCAAGTCGCATGATCGCCTCTTTCTTTTCCCAAATGAGATCGGTGAGTGTGCCGCCGTAGATTGTCGCATCAATTTTCTTTACGGGATCAATCTTGTATTCGGATTTCGTTTTTCTGATCGTTGTGATCGCCGTGTAGAGATGCTCAATCTTTTTCGCCTCTGCGGTGAAAACAAGTGATGCATCGTATCTTGGCCATGGTTCGAGCATAATGAATTTCTTCTCGCCAAGTAATGACCAAATGGCTTCCGTAACGTACGGAACGAATGGATGAAGAAGCTTGAGTGTGGTCTTGAGCGCGTGGATGAGTACGGCAGGATTCTTGTGCTCGCCTTTGGAGAACTCGATATACCAGTTACACATTTCATTCCAAAGGAAGTCGTAAATCTGCGTTCCTGCCTCTGAGAAATTGTATTTTTCTATCTGCTTCGTTGCGTCTTTCGTAAGATGCTGAAGACGAGTCATGATCCACTTATCTGCCGTGGAGGTGACATCTTTTTTGCTGAATTTTTTGTTCAAATCCTCCGTAGAAACATTGAGAAGGATGAATCGTGATGCATTCCAAATCTTGTTGACGAAGTTGCGGTATCCGGCAATTTTCTCTTCGTAGAGCCGCATATCGTTGCCTGGGGCGCCACCGATCACCATGCTAAGTCGGAGCGCATCGGCCCCGTATTTGTCGATCATGTCGAGCGGATCGATGCAGGAATCCGGTTTGGATTTGCTCATTTTTTCTCCGGAGCGCGTACGGACGAGACCGTGAAGGTAGACTGTTTTGAATGGCACTTCGTTGAGCGCGTACGTTGTCATGAGAATCATTCTGGCGACCCAGAAAAACAGAATATCATAACCGGTTTCGAGGACGGATGTCGGGTGAAAGTACTCGAGTTCCTTTGTTTTTTTCGGCCAACCGAGCGTGGAAAATGTCCAGAGTCCTGCGGAAAACCAGGTGTCGAGCACGTCTGGATCCTGCGTGAGGTCTTTACTTTTACAGGTCGGACACTTTGATGGCGTTTCGACGGATACGATTGGTTTGTTTTCACAAGTCCCGCAGTACCACACCGGAATTTGGTGACCAAACCAGAGTTGTCTGGAAATACACCAGTTATGTAGATTGTTCATCCAGTGGAAATAAATTTTTTCAAATTTCTCCGGAAGAATTTCTGTTCCACCTTTCTTCACCGCATCGAGCGAGAGTTGTTTGAGCGTTTTGTTTCGTTTTGGGATTTTCTTATCAACATCAATAAACCACTGCGTAGAGAGGATAACCTCGACGGTCGTTCCACATCGATAGCATGAACCGACATTGTGCGTGATGTCCTGAACTTCTTTCATCAAGCCCTGTAATTCCAAATGCATCACAATTTCCTCTCGCGTTTGCTTCACGCTTTTTCCATCAAATTCCGTTACGACTCCTTCTTCATTAATAACGTTATGTAAACTTCGTACGGCTTTTGAGCCGGCATGTCGCTCGTACATCTCGAAGTCTACGTGGCTATGAGCAGGGGTTATTCCAACCGCTCCCGTTCCGAATGCCGGATCGATACTTTTATCAGGAAAAACTTCTATCGTGAGTTTTTTCCCTCCGGCGAATGTGACATCGAATTTTTTGTAGAGATATTTTTTGAAACGTTTGTCATCGGGATGTACGGCTACGCCGACGTCGCCGAGTTTGGTTTCAGGTCGCGTAGTGGCGATTTCAAATGGAAAATTCAGATCATATTTGAATACATAGAGTTTTCCTTTTGATTCTTTATAATCCACTTCATCGTCTGCCAGCGTCGATTGGCAGCGCGTACACCAGTTAACGGTTCGATTGCCGCGATAAATTAATCCATCATCAAACATGCCTTTGAACACGGTACGAACGGCAAGTGATGGACCTGCGTCGAGCGTATATGATTCACGGCTCCAGTCACAACTTGATCCCATTTTGCGAACTTGATTTCTGATCGTTTCTTTCGATGTTTCTACGAATGCTTCAACTTCTTTGAGAAACTTCTCTCTGCCGAGGTCGTGCCTAGTAATTCCCCTAGCGGCGAGATTCTTCTCCACACGATTTTGGGTTGCGATGGCGGCATGATCGGTTCCGGGAAGCCAGAGGGTCTCATCCCCCTTCATACGGTGATACCGAATCATAATGTCTTCGAGCGCGAGCATGACGGCGTGGCCGAGGTGAAGAGTTCCCGTGGCGTTTGGCGGTGGCATGATTATGGAAAAAGGCTTCTTTTTTGGGTTTACCTTTGCCTTGAAAGCGCCGGAATTCTCCCATTTTGTATAGATATCAGCTTCAAATTTTGAAGCGTCATAGGCCTTGGGAAGCTGGTCTTCCGTAAGGTGGTTCGATATAATCGATGGTGAACGGGAAGGTGTTTTTAGCTTTGCTGGTTTCATGGTATTTTTGGTTGTGTAATTTGGCTTCGAAATGATAACATGAGCTTCATAGGGAACCCAAACTATTTGACAAAGTACAGTATTTAGCTTATAGTTAGCTTGTGGACAGCTATATCATCTTTTCTTCACATGGCAGAGAATAAACCATTATTCAGTATCGCCCCTCATCAAAGTCCGCAGGCTGAATCTAGGCCTACAGCTTCCACTGATCTATCTCCTGATTTAAATGGAGATGTTACGGCGAGTTTGCGTGAAGTCATCGGATCGCTTCCTGCTGAGCAAAAAGCTGGTGCATCCGCAGCGCAGGCCCAGCAAAAAGTTGTCAAAACCCCACAAGAACGAAAAGAAGAATTGCTGGCTCGACTTCCTAAGGATCCAGAAAAGGCTGAGCGTTTTTTGAGACATGATATTGAGAAAAATTTAGAAAAGACTTTAGGAGAGCTGGAGCATCAGCTCCACAGTAATCCTTCATTCTTTGAAATGAACAGTCTTCTGTCTAGAATACGTGAGTTTCGTGAGGTTTTGGCACAACTGGCCTCCTATGCATTTGAGCAATTGAAGGTTTTGTGGCTTCGGTTTGTGCATAATCTTTCCATATAGTAGAATCCGGGTGTGACGACCCTAACTACCCATCAACTTGAGCTTGTTGAGAAGATTCGCGACTTGAAAGCTGCGAAGAATGCCCTTGTTCTTGTTCATAATTATTTGCGGCCGGAGGTGTATGAAGTTGCGGATTACATTGGCGACTCTTTGGGTTTATGTGAAAAGGCGGCTGAGACTGATGCGGATATAGTCGTATTTTCTGCGGTGCACTTCATGGCTGAGAGTGCGGCGCTCCTCCTTCCTTCGAAAAAGGTGTTGTTACCCGATTATGACGCTGGATGTGCATTGTCTGACATGATTACTGCAGAGCAATTGCGTGAGTTCCGTGCGCAGTATCCCAAGGCCGGAGTTGTGTGCTATATTAATTCTACCGCCGAGGTGAAGGCTGAATCTGATTCCGTGTGTACATCATCGAATGCGGTGGAGGTTACCCGGGCACTCCCCTATGATCAGATATTGTTCGTTCCGGATAAAAACCTTGCGGCATTTGTGGCAAAGCAGGTTCCTGAAAAAGAAATTATCCCATGGGTAGGATACTGTCCTATTCATCACCGAATTAGCGCCGAGCAGGTGATGCGGGCGAAGGCGGAACATCCGAATGCTAAGGTTATTGCCCATCCGGAGTGTCCTGAAGATGTACTGATGATTGCCGATGAAGTGGCGAGTACCTCGGGTATGATTTCTTATGCTGAAAAAAGTCCTGATACTGAGTTTATTGTTCTTACTGAGTGCGGATTGACGCAACGTATGATCCGAGATATGCCCGGGAAAAAATTTATGTCCGTCTGTAATCTCTGTTATGATATGAAAAAAACGACATTGGATTCCGTCTATGAGGCTCTGATGCATGAACAGTATGAAATCAAGATTCCCGAACCTGTCGCGATTCGTGCGCGCGAAAGTTTCCGAAAAATGTTTGCCCTAACCAGTGTGCCGATTTCCCTCCCCTCTCTCATTTCCCATACCTCCCTAACTTCTACCCATGGATAGATCATTACTGGCTCAAAAAACGCATAATCAGTCGCAGCGTCTTCATCCGAGTGATGCTTTGTACAAACAGTGGATTTTTCGATATACGTTTTTGGAATACGAGAAGGATCTTGGTGAGAGTGGCGATATTACTACCGAAGCACTTTTTCCTGATCCGGTAGAGATTGATGCCTTTATTGTTTCCAAGGTGACCGGCGTGGTCGCCGGTCTGCAGGAAGCCCATTACTTTCTCGTCGCGAGCGATCCCGCCTTCAAGCCCCGACTTGGGCATATCACCGCTGATTTTTTGAAGAAAGATGGTGATGCCGTTGTGCCCGGAGATATTTTACTACGGTTGCGCGGATCTATTCAGGATATTCTCAGGGTTGAGAGAGTGTTGTTAAATTTACTTCAGCGCATGAGCGGTATCGCTACCTTTACTCGTCGGTATATTGATTACTTACGTCGTTTGGGATCAAATGTTCTGATTGTTCCTACTCGCAAAACACTATGGGGATTACTAGATAAACGAGCGGTGGTCGTGGGTGGAGGTGGAACCCATCGATTGGATCTGTCTGACGCGGTGTTAATCAAAGACACTCATTCCGAGCTTTTACAGCATAATATCTCCTATATGTTGGGTGTGTGCGCGAATCATCCGGGGAGATTTTTGGAGATTGAGGTTGAAACGAAGGAGCGAGCTGTCGAGGCGGCTAAGGTTTTCCAAAAATTACATACTCCCGGTGGATTGAGTGTTCCTGGCGTGATTATGTTTGATAATATGAAACCGTCGCAGATCCGTGAGGCTTTGGTTGCTGTTCGAGAGGGCGGATATGAATCAGATGAAGTCCTCTATGAGGCTTCCGGTGGCATTACGTTGGATAATTTGGAGCACTACGGCCCATGCGGTGTTGATATCTTGTCCGTTGGTGAAATTACCCACTCGGCTCCGAGTTTGGATTTTTCGTTAGAGATAACGGTGCAGAATTAGTAGAATTATCATGAACTGTCATGATATCGAATTTATGTTTTGATTCCATTCTTCGTACGTACGAGGAATTACGCGTAAATCTTTTCTCATTTCTGACAAACAGTGAAACTTCGTTGTTTTAATGTCCGATCAGGTGGAGATGAATGTGGAAGACTTCTTGTCCGCCTTCTTTCCCGACGTTGAATTGAAGCTTGAATCCTGAGAGGTTTAACTTCTGTGCCAACTTTTTTCCCGTTACGATGAGATGTCCCAGTAATGGCTCCTGTTCGCCATTTGCATCGGCTACGGTTGGAATATGTTCACGTGGAACAATGAGCAGGTGCGTTTTATCTTTTGGATGAATATCATTGAAAGCCACACACTTCTCATCTTCGTAGATGAGAGGTGATGGGATTTTCCCCAAGGGACGCTCCCCCGAGGGACAACTCTGTTGAGCCGCCTGCTGGAGTCCTTGCGAAATGATTTTACAGAAGAGACAATCGGGCATGTTGAAGTGGTTGATGCGAGTTAATTGTATATATTCTCTCTATTTTTTGCAGATTTTACAATGTTGTTTTGCAATCAATGATGGGCGTCTTTTTTACCTCTCCATTGCCTATATCCAAATGTGCAGCAAAAAGACAGCAAAATGGATATATACTATATATCACTTAATCACCCGTCAATTTCCTTAGACGGCCGCCTTGGAGGAGTAGATGTCACAAAAGTTTAAAATGTGTTCTTACTTTTTCACGTGAAGAAATAAGAATTTGTTTAGAAAATATTGCAACGTGCGGTTCGTATTTACTTCTTCAAAGCATAGACCGCTCTGCCAACTCGGACGAACTCAGGGTTCTTCTGGAGGTTCAACGAGATCGTGCCTTTTTTGACCTGACGCTGTTTGAGAACGCCGAGGATGATGTCTTGTTTTGAGAGTGGGCTCTTCTTTTTGAGAAGACCTTCAATGATTTCGGAGACGGTCCCTTTCTTATAGCCCCATTCTTTGAGTGCGTAGAGACCACGGCCTACGAGAACGAACTGTTCGTAACGGATGAGCTCATTGTGAACGGCCTGGACGGTGACGACCTTTTTATCAAAACCGCTTTCGATAATTTTGTTGGCAATTTCGATGAAGTGAAGAGGATTACCAATTCTCTTGAGAACGATATACGCCTTGTCTCGGATACTGCGGGGATTGATGTGTCTCCAGGTGTTCAGACCGAAGCCTTCCTTCATCTTTCGGAGACGCTTGTCGACTTCGAGACTTGAGAGAATGGCGGCGGCATCATAATTGAGGCCTTCTTCGAGAATCTTGTTCTTGATTTGTTCTCCTATCTGCTCAAAAGCTACCACATCACCGGCATCCTGAAGCTTCTGTACGCCAACCTCTACCATTCGCTGTACATCTTTCATGGGAATTTCTTTCAGTCTCCAAAAAGCGTGAATTTGGTTGTTCTTTTCTGACTTCACGAGCGATGGATTGATGTTGAGAGAGAGTCGGATGATATTTCCGTCGATGACATTGTCAGATCCAATAGCGTTGAGAATCTCGGCAAGAATTTTGGACTCGAGGCAGATACCGCCACACTTCTTGATAGATGCGCTGGCAAGCTCGTTGATCATTTGCAACTTAGAGTTCTGAACGGTTCGGCGAAGTTTCGTAAGGGCGATCTTTTCGATTTGTCGGATACGTTCGCGAGTAACCGCAAACTTCTGACCGATCTTCTCGAGCGTGAGACGCGGACCATCATCGAGACTGAAACGCTTGATCATGACTTCTTTTTCCTTTGGAGAAAGAACCAGAAGCATTTCCTGCATGAGCTGTTCGAGATTCATTTTTTGTGATGTTGCCTTTTTATCTTGGCTTTCTAGTGTGGTATCCATGAATGTTGATTGTTACTGGGCGGGTTTTACAATATGTAGTAATAGACTGCTTGTCAAATATATATTATTCTTTTTTTCTCACTTGAAATGCTTAAGGGTTCATTTTAGGCAATAGTATTTATTTTGTCAAGTTTTTTGATATTTTCCTCTTTTGGCTTTAGATTTCTGCTGGGACATGATACAAATAATGGGCTATCCAAACGCCTGGGTGGTGAAATGGCAGACACGCCAGCCTTAGGAGCTGGTATCGCAAGATGTGGAGGTTCGAGTCCTCTCCCAGGCACCAGACTCGCGTATGCGAGTCGGATTGCGATCCCGCTTCCGTTTTCTTCCCGTTTTTGTATTTTTAGCTTAAAAATGTCATTCGTTCACCTCCACTCCCATTCCTATTATAGCCTTTTGGATGGACTCAGGTCGCCGGACGTGATGGTTCAGCGTGCCAAGGAGATGGGATGTCCAGCTTTGGCTGTGACGGATCATGGAGTTCTGTATGGTGCGATTGATTTTTATAAAGCTGCGAAGAAGGCCGGGATTAAGCCTATTATCGGATGTGAAATGTATGTGGCGCAGCGCACACGTTTTGATAAGTCGGCCGGTATTGACAATAAGCCGTTCCATTTGACGGTGTTAGCCACGAGTTTCACGGGATATCAGAATTTGATGCAATTGGTGACGAAAGCGAATTTGGAAGGATTTTACTACAAGCCGCGTATAGATCATGCGCTTTTGGGTGTTTATAAGGAAGATTTAATTATATTGAGCGGATGCCTGAATGGTGAGGTGAGTCGGGCTATTTTGTCCGGTGATACCGCGAAGGCAGAGGAAATTGTTGCGTTATATAAAGCAATGATGGGTCCGGATCGATATTATTTGGAGATTCAGGATAATCCGGAGCTGGAGCAGCAGACCATAGTGAATGAGGGTATGATTGCGCTTTCGAGGAAGATGGGAGTGGGACTTGTGGCGACCGGAGATTCTCATTACGTAAAGGAGTCCGAGCATCATTCCCACGATATTCTCTTGTCGATTCAGACAGGTACCAATATTCATGATGAAAACCGAATGAAGTTTTCCGGAGATTTTTCGTTACGAACACCCGAGCAGATGAAGGAGTCGTTCAAGCATGTGCCGGAGGCGATTGAAAATACCTTGAAGATTGCGGCAATGTGTAATATTGAAATTCCACTTCATCAGAACCTGCTGCCGAATTTTGATACGCCTAATAGTGTGCCTGCACATGAGTATCTCAAGGAGTTATGCTATGAAGGTTTACAGGTAAGGTATGACGGCGCACCGTCGGAGAAGGTCGTTGCGCAGCTTGAATATGAGCTGGGGATCGTGCATCAGATGGGGTTTGATGCGTATTTTCTTATCGTGTGGGATTTTATCAGGGCCGCGCGTGAGCGCGGCATCGTGGTTGGTCCGGGCCGCGGCTCCGCCGCGGGCTCCCTCCTCTCTTACGCCCTCTTTATCACTCAACTTGATCCACTCGAACATGGCCTCATATTCGAGCGCTTCTTGAATCCTGAGCGTATCTCGATGCCTGATATCGACGTTGATTTTGCCGATGATCGTCGTGGTGAGGTTCTTGAATACGTTATCAATAAATACGGTCGTGAAAATGTTGCCCAGATTATTACCTTTGGAACGATGGCTTCCAGAGCGGCCGTTCGTGATGTTGGTCGCGCGCTCGGTTATCCGTATGCGGAGGTAGATGCCGTCGCCAAAAAAATTCCACCACCGGTTCAGGGTAAGCACGTGCCTCTTACGGAGTCACTTGAAAAAGATCCTGAACTCAAGGAACTTTATAAAAAAGATGAACGTGCCAGGACGCTCCTGGACGATGCTATCGAGCTGGAAGGCACCGTCCGACATGCCGGTACGCATGCGTGCGCTGTTGTTATCTCCTCTAAGCCATTGGTTCAGTATACCCCATTGCAGTTTGGCGCCGGTGGTGAGCAGAAAGACATCGTAACGCAGTACTCTATGAAACCGATTGAGGAGATTGGTCTGCTCAAGATGGACTTTTTGGGTTTGAAAAATCTTACCGTTATGGAGAAGGCACTGGGCATTATTAAACGTTCTCGTGGTATAGAAATTGATCTCAATAAACTTCCGAAGGACGACCCAAAAGCTTTTGCGCTTCTGCAGAAGGGTGAAACGACCGGGGTATTTCAATTGGAATCGGGTGGTATGCGTCGATATTTGAAGGAGCTTATTCCTACGAATTTTAATGATATTGTGGCGATGGTTTCCCTCTATCGTCCGGGTCCGATGGACTGGATTCCGAGTTACATCAAGGGCAAGCACCATCCGGAAACTGTACATTATTTGGATAAAAGTTTTGAGAATATTTTGAATGAGACCTATGGTGTGGCGGTCTACCAGGAGCAAATTTTGCAAATTGCTCAGCAGTATGCTGGATTCTCGCTTGGAGAAGCGGACTTATTGCGCAAGGCTGTAGGTAAGAAAATTATGGAGTTGCTCGTAGAGCAGAAGGAAAAATTTATTAGAGGCGCTGTGAAAAAGGGTCATACCAAAAAAAATGCCGAAGAAGTTTTTGAAAAAGTTATTGAGCCGTTTGCCGGCTATGGTTTCAATAAGGCTCATGGTGCTTGCTACGGAATGATTGCTTATCAGACTGCTTTTTTGAAAGGCAACTATCCTGACGAGCTGATGACGGCACTGCTCATGTGTGACCAGGGTGATTTGGATCGTATGGCTATAGAAATCGAGGAGTGCGAGTCGATGGGTATTCAGGTTCTTCCTCCTTCCATCAATGAGTCTGAGTCGAATTTTACGCTTGTAGAACCGGGGAAAATTCGGTTTGGATTGTCTGCCGTGAAGGGTGTCGGTGAGGCTCCTGTCTTGGAGATTCTCCGTATTCGACGTGAGGGTGGTCCATTTACTTCCATCCAGAACTTCGCGGAGCGTGTTCCTTCTTCCTGTATTAATAAAAAACTTTTTTCCGCATTGGCTTATTGCGGTGCGATGGAAGAGTTCGGAGAACGAATGACGTTGATCGAAAATTTCGATCGTATTGTCCAGCATTCCAAGTCGCATCAAGGCGGGCAAGCCCATGGTCAAACCGGATTATTTGATAATTTCGGATCCGATGACGGCATCCCTGAATTTTCCCTTGAAAAAGCCAAGGCGGCTTCCCATACCGACTGTCTGCGGTGGGAAAAGGAATATCTTGGTTTGTATGTTTCGAGTCATCCATTGCAAGGACTTCGATCCTACTTTGGAAAAAAAGTACTTCTCGCGGAAAAAATTACCAAAAAATATCTTGGAAAAAGTCTCCAATTCGCGGGGCTCGTTACCAATCCGAAAAAAATCTTCACCAAGTCCGGAACGTACATGATGCAGTTTATGCTGGAAGATCCTACCGGTAGAATCAATGCTGTTGTTTTCCCAAAGTCATACGCGATGTTCGCTGAAAAGCTCAAGCAAGATCATATCGTTATCGTCACGGGTCGCTTAGATCTCCGGCGAAGTGAGTACAATCTCACGGTCGATGCCGTTTCAAGTATGTCCCTCGAGAGCATGATCGAGAAGGCGAAGGAGTTGAATTTATACAAACCTGACGAAAAAGTTCGTCGTCAGTTGATCGTTATCGCACCTGACGAAGTGAAGAAGGAAAAATCACATGCTGAAGATGATGGTGAGGTCCCTGATGAAGGTCATGTGGACGGAGAACCTACTAGAACTGTCCCTGTTTCCGGTATTTCCGGTCCTATGGTTTCTCTTTCCGGCGATATGCTTATCGTCTCTCTTCTAAAGGACACTCCCGCACCTATTATGGCTGCGGTAAAGGAGATTCTTGCTAAACATAAGGGTATTCATCCTGTCGAAATTCATCTCCGGGATGGTCGTGAGGTGAGGAAAATTCGACTGCCGGTCGGCGTTTCGTTTGAAGGCGCCGTCAAGGAAGAACTGGAAGCTCTTTTCCAACAGCCGAAGATAGGATAATATGCTGACGATTTTTACTCCTCTATTTATTTATTATGTATCGTTCACATACCTGTTCCGAGTTACGTCTTTCACATGTTGGTTCTGAGATTACCCTTGCCGGTTGGGTTCACCGTCGACGTGATCATGGTGGTCTGATTTTCATCGATTTACGCGATCGTTATGGTTTGACCCAGATTGTTATCGATCCGTCTCAAGAAGGCGTTCATGAGTTAGCCGAGGGCGTTCGAAGTGAATATGTACTGCAGATAACCGGTAGTGTTCGACCAAGGCCTGATGGATCAGCGAATAAAAATATTCCTTCAGGTGATATAGAAGTAGTAGTTAACTCGTTGAAGGTTTTGAATCCTTCCAAAACTCCCCCATTTGAAATTGATATTGAAAAGGATGCTAATGAAGAGCTTCGCTTGCAGTATCGTTATTTGGATCTGCGACGCGATCGTATGAAGAACAATATCGTCGCTCGACACAAGATCGTTAAGACGATGCGCGATTATATGGATCGACATGATTTTGTTGAAATTGAAACCCCTATCTTGATTAAGGGTACGCCGGAGGGTTCACGTGAATATATTGTTCCTTCGAGGGTGTATCCAGGGAAGTTTTTTGTTCTTCCTCAGTCACCCCAGCAGATGAAACAGCTTCTAATGGTGGCCGGTATGGACCGTTACTTCCAGATTGCCCGATGTTTCCGTGATGAAGATCAGCGAGGAGATCGACAGCCGGAGTTTACTCAACTCGATATCGAGATGTCTTTCGTGGAGAGCGAAGATATTATGCATTTGACAGAAGGATTGATGATTGAACTTGTTGAGAAATTTGTTCCGAATAAAAAAATGCTCAAGAAGCCGTTTCCGCGTTTGACTTGGAAAGAAGCTATGTCAAAATATGGCTCAGACAAGCCAGATTTGCGATTTGGAATGGAGATTTGTGATGTGAGTGACTTGGTACGCGGTTGCGGATTCAAAGTGTTTGCCGATGCGGTTGCTCAGCCGGAGGGCGTTGTTTTTGCATTGCGAGTTGAGGGCGCTGCCGGATTTACTCGCAAGCAGATCGATGATCTTACCGAAGTGGCGAAAATTTATGGAGCTAAGGGATTGGCCTATATCGTATTAGAGAAATCTGAAGAGGGAACGGGAGCAGGCACCGGCGGAGCTGGTGTGAAGTCCCCTATTGCGAAATTCTTCTCAGAAGAAGAAATGAAGAAATTAGTAGAAGCCAGCGGAGCCAAGACGGGAGATATCGTTTTCTTTGGTGCTGATACGTTCGATGTCGCCGCCACCGCCCTGGGACAGGTGCGATTGGCCTGTGGAGATATGTTAGGTCTGCGAAAGGGCGATGAGCTCGCCTTCTGCTGGATTTATGAGTTTCCATTGTTCGAGTATAGCAAGGAAGACAAACGTTTAGTTTCCGCTCACCATCCGTTCACGGCTCCTATGAAGGAAGACGTTGCAATGCTCGATACCGACCCAAAACATGTTCGCGCGCAGGCGTATGATCTCGCGTTGAATGGCTCGGAAATCGGTGGTGGAAGTATTCGTATCCATGATGCTGTCGAGCAGGCGAAAATTTTTGAGGTGCTGGGAGTTTCAAAATCTGACTGCGAGATTCGTTTCGGTCATATGCTGAGAGCTTTCGAGTATGGCGCTCCACCGCATGGTGGTATTGCCTGGGGTATCGATCGTCTGGTCATGATTTTCCAAAACGAACCAAACATCCGCGAAGTTATCGCTTTCCCGAAGGATCAGAAAGCCAAAGATCTGATGATGGGCGCCCCTTCTGAAATCCCTGCTGCACAGGTTGCGGAGATGCATATTGAGGTGATGAAGGAGGATTAAAAAAATATTACTTATGAGCGAAAGCATTACCACCATCCCGGATTTTCTCCTTGGTTTAGGTATGTTTTTTGTTTTTTTTACTTTTCCCTTAGGAGTTTTTTATTTTTGGGGAAGGATTTTTTTATATAAGTTCGATCAGAATAAAGTAAAATATTGGCTTATATCTTTTTGGTCACTTCTCCCATTTTCTTTCGCACTTCTAGGTAAAAATTCTTTGATATTTTGTCTGTCTGCATTGTTTGTAGGCGCAGCTTCTGGCTATATTCTAGAGCTATTTTGCGTGTATTTGGATAATAGAAAGACTCATTATAATGGTGACAATAGTATATATATTCGCTTCCTAGGACGTTTTCGTAGTAATTCCAAGTCTTCCTCGTCTTCTTCTCGATCTTCTTCTTCCAGCTCCAATCGTTCGAATTTTGGAGGTGGTGGCTTTTCCGGCGGTGGAGGTAGCGGAAAGTGGTAATGTTTTTTTTAGCTGGCTCGGTAATCAACTCTCCCCTACAATACCCACATGATTATCGAGCAACATGAGCAGTTTACGCGGGCGATGCACTTGATGGAGGATACGCATCATAGTGTGTTTCTGACGGGCAAGGCGGGTACAGGAAAGTCGACGCTGCTCACGCATTTCATGGGGCGGACGGCGAAAAAGGTTGTTGTGCTGGCGCCGACGGGTGTGGCGGCGCTGAATGTGCA
>CALREA010000006.1 GCA_943355055.1 Candidatus Peribacteria bacterium
TGCGTTACCACATCGTTCGCGGCGTTCTCGACCTTCAGGGTATCGACAAACGACGTCAGGGCCGTTCAAGATACGGTACGAAAAAACCTAAAGCAAAAGCTGCAAAATAGTATAATAACAAACTAATTTTCTCTTTAACTCTCAACCATGGCTCAGAAACACATCGCCTACATCCCGGAAGGTTCCACCCCAACTCAAGAAAAGTTTATTAACTACTTAATGGAACAGGGCAAAAAGTCTATTGCTCGACACATCTTCCAGGAAATGCTTGAGATTATCGAGGCCAAGGGAAACAAGAAGCCACTCGAAATGTTTGAGAAGGCTCTTGCCAATGTAAAACCAAATATGGAGGTTCGACCTCGACGTATTGGTGGTGCCGTGTATCAAATTCCGGTTGAAGTCAAACCTCAGCGTCAAATCGCTCTCTCATTCCGATGGTTGATCGGTGGAGCACGATCTGGAAAAGGACAGAAGATGGCCGTCAAACTCGCACGTGAAATCATGGATGCTGCCAATGAAACCGGTAACGCCATTAAAAAACGTGATGAGACGCACCGAATGGCTCAGGCCAACAAGGCCTTCGCCCACTTGGCTAAATATCAGGGCGTCTAGTACACACGAAGCCACAGGCGAGTGTGGGATTGCGTTCCCGATTTCATCTCGCATTCCCTCACCTTTTATTAATTCTCATTTTTTACCACTCATAATCCCCCACCCCATGGCAGAAGAATCCCGCATCGTACCCCTTGAACGTCTCCGAAACTTCGGAATTATCGCGCATATTGATGCCGGTAAAACGACAACCACGGAACGTGTACTTTTTTACACCGGCAAAAACTACAAGATAGGCGAGGTACACGACGGAGCAGCAACCATGGACTGGATGGCACAAGAGCAAGAGCGAGGCATTACGATTACCGCAGCCGCAACGACATGCTTCTGGTCCCCTAGTCAGCACAATGGTCACGGCGAGCCGGCAGATCTTCACCGTTTCAACATTATCGATACTCCGGGCCACGTAGACTTCACGGTTGAAGTCGAGCGTTCTCTTCGTGTTCTCGATGGTGGATGCGTTGTGTTCGACGGATCGCAGGGTGTAGAACCTCAATCAGAAACCGTGTGGAGACAGGCCGATAAATACGCTGTCCCACGTATCGCATTCATCAACAAAATGGATAAGATCGGTGGTGACTTCTATATGTCTCTTGAGTCCATTCATACTCGTCTCAATCCTGATGCATTCGCGATTCAACTCCCGATTGGCGCAGAGAATTTTTTCAATGGAGTCGTCGATTTAATCACTCGAAAAGCCTACATGTTCGAAGGAAAACATGGTGAAGTTTTAAAAGAAATTCCGATTCCGGAAGACATGAAAGACCAGGTCGAAGACTACCGACACAAGGTTGTAGAAAAGGCGGCCGAGTTCGAAGACGAACTTATGAACAAGTATATTGAAGGAAAAGAACTAACCGTTGAGGAAATCAAACGTGGTATCCGTAAGGGCACCATTCTTGGAAAAATTTATCCTGTTCTTTGTGGAAGTTCACTGCAGGATAAGGGCGTACAGCTCATGCTTGATGCCGTCGTAGAATATCTTCCTTCACCTAAAGATGTTCCACCACTCAAGGGAACTGATCCGGATTCCGGCGAAGAAATGACACGAAAACCGGACGACTCAGAACCGTTCACGGGACTTGTCTTCAAGATTGCCACTGACCCATTCGTAGGAAAGATCGCCTTCTTCCGCGTGTACGCCGGTGTACTTACGGCAGGAAGTTACGTATTAAATGCATCTACAGGAGAAAAAGAACGTATCTCACGCTTGATCCGTATGCATGCAAATGACCGAGAAGAAATCAAGGCCGTTCACGCTGGGGATATTGCCGCAACCGTGGGTCTCAAGGGAACAATAACTGGACACACGATTTGTGACCCAGACAAGCCAATTCTCCTCGAATCAATCCACTTTCCTGAACCGGTTATTCAGATCGCTATCGAGCCAAAAACAAAGGCAGATCAGGAAAAGATGGGTATCGCTCTTATGAAACTTGCCGAAGAAGATCCAACATTCCGTGTTTCATCCAACGAAGAAACTGGCCAGACACTTATCGCCGGTATGGGTGAACTTCACCTGGATATCATCGTCGATCGTATGCGACGTGAGTTCAAGGTTGAGGCAAACGTTGGTAAACCTCAAGTTGCTTACCGAGAAACGATCACGATTCCGAAGAAGATGGAAGAAAAATACGTCAAACAAACGGGTGGTAAAGGTCAATATGGCCACGTGGTCATGGAATTCGAGCCAAATCCGGGCAAAGGATTTGAGTTCGTCGACAAGGTGGTAGGTGGACGTATTCCACGAGAATATATTCCTGCCGTTCAAAAAGGTATCGTCGAGGCACTGACTCGTGGTATTCAGGCCGGTTACCCCATCGTGGATATCAAGGCTACGCTTATCGATGGTTCATACCACGATGTTGACTCATCAGAAATGGCATTCAAAATCGCTGCTTCTATCTGTTTCCGAAATGCTGCAACCGCCGCTCAGCCTATCATTCTCGAACCAATCATGAAGGTAGAAGTTACGAGTCCTGAACAATACTTCGGTGATGTTATGGGCGATCTTTCTTCCCGACGTGGTCAGATTACCGAGTCATCCGATCGTGGACTCGCGAAGATTATTCACGCTTTTGTTCCACTTTCACAGATGTTCGGTTACGCCACCGATCTCCGCTCCAACACACAGGGTCGTGCATCCTATGCTATGGAGTTCGATCACTACGAAAAGTGTCCTAACAACGTCACGGAGAAAGTTATCGCGGAACGAGCAAAGTAAGAATGAGTGATCTCCTTAACCAAAGTTTCAAATATGAATAATATAAAAAATTATCTTGCAGCCGCGACAATGGCCGCAGGCATCACAACAGGAGAAGGGTGCGTTGAGCAATCCTATCCGTTTCCCAAGAAAATAATTCAAAGAATTATGTCCACACCGGAAATTGGAGCAAAGACAAGCGCGCTCGTTCACGATGGAGTAATGAAGTGCATTGGAGGAACATTCTTGCAAGCAGATTTCAAAAATTCACAAGAAAAAATAGGAAGTGAGGCAAAATACGTAAATATTGTATGTGAAGATGGACCTAAAGCCGAAATACATATAGGGAAACCAAGCAAAGGTAGATGCACAAATTCATTCGAAACCAGCAACGGTACAGACTATATTATGGGCAAGACGCACTGTGCCACTGGCAATTAAAACGAGAAGAGCAAAATCACTTTTGAAAAAAACAATATACAGAGTATATTCCACTCATCTTATATTTTTTACCCATTTTTCATGAAAACGAAAGGCGCGCTTATTCTCACCCTCGGAACCCTCATGGTGGTAACATCGGGATGTATTTTTAATAACACAACACCGGTAGTACCAATCACTCCAGCAACACCTCCAGCACAAGAACAGCCTGTCGTAAGCACAGGATCGTACATCGAAAAAAATAGAACCGCGCTTCAGGCGCTCGGAGAAGCCATTACCGAGAAAGATATCAGCGACGACATCGCCAAGATGAAGACAAAAGAAAGCATCAAAAGCGGAACCAGACTCAAATTCACCGGCGGAAGCGCAAGCGTAAACGCGCTGATGGTCGAGGCAAAAGAAGCGGCAAAATTGGAAGAAGTCAAAGCTGAAATCAAGGGACAATACGACGATCTCACAAAAATTTCAAGCAGTATTCGTGTCATCTGGCTCGATGGTGATGCAACGACGATTTCGCTCGTTTATTACAAAGTCGGTGACGAAGCCATCGCAAACAAAGTTCTCGCCGCTCTTGGAGGAAAAGCCGTCGCCGCGACAACAACCGAACCGGCCGTAACCGAACCAAAAAAAGATGAAACCCCAGCCGTCACCACAGGTAAATCAGCATTCGCGGTAGGAGAAGCCGTTCTCGCCAATTGGAAAGCTGGCGCCGTGTGGTGGGACGCAAAAGTCACCAAAGTCGAAGGCAGCAAAATCAGCGTAAAATACACCTCTGACAATTCAGATGACACGCTCGATATCGCAGCCATCGCTCACAAACCTACCGGAACCGCCAAAGTATCCGTTGGCGACCGAGTCGTAGCCAAATGGAACGGAGGTAGCTTCTACGGAGCAACCGTTACAGCAATATCAGGCACTACAGCAAGTGTTGACTGGGATGACAAAACCAAAGGAACCGCTCCACTCAGCGATATTACGTTCCCTGGAAAGTAAACGAACAGACGGGTCAACAAAAAAATAATCGAGATAATGTCGGGGAGCTCAGGAGTATTCTTCTAACCTCTCCGACATTTTTTTGAAGAATTGGTCTTTTTAGATGTTGAGCATTTGACACATCTAAAATTTTACGCAACAATAAAGCCCACACTTTAACCGCAACAATCATGGCTGCTCAATCAATTGGCCTCCCCGAACCGACACCAGAAAAGGCGTAAATCACACATAACCACATCATACCCATGACATTCAGAGCAAATCATATCGCCGGATACGGCATGGCGGATGTACGTCGCACTCCCCCACCACCGCAAACCATCACCTACTACGACTACACGAGCACGCTCAAAAAGAAGCAGGGTCCGCAGCCAAGAACAGTCATGATTCAGGGACTTTTTCGAAACGATTTACAGGTAGGCATCGAACGATCCGACACGGGCGATAGCATCGATCTCACGATAGAGACGATTCAAAAACGCCTGGACGAATTTGAAAAAGCGCAAAAAGGCGAAGAAACAGCGTTTCATGATAACAACGGAAACATCAACGGAGCCAAAGGAAAAAAGGAAGCAGTCGCCGAAGTAGAGGCACTGCTCGATGTCGCAAAACGAATAATACTATCTCAATAACCTCTCTTTTTATGGACCCAATTGTTCACTTCGAAATTCCGACCGATAACATGGCTCGTTCAGAAAAATTCTATCAGAACACATTCGGCTGGAAAACACAGAACTGGCAGGACAAGTATACAATGGTGGAAACCTGCGAAAAAAACGAAGAAACTCACATGCCAAAAGAGCCAGGCAAAATCAATGGCGGCATGCTGATGCGCAACGCAATCACCCCAACCCCGATTCTCACCATTCAGGTCGACTCGATTGATGACTCACTCACAAAAATCACCGCGGAGGGCGGCTCAACCGTCCAGGGGAAAATGCCGATCGACACCATGGGCTGGACCGCTTATTTTAAGGACTCAGAAGGCAACATTCTCGGGCTGTTCGAGTACGCAAAGAAATAATATTACATAACGAAATTATATATGGGATGGAATAATCACCCCGCAGGAAGTATCGCCGCTCTCGTAGGAGAGCCAATCAGAATGACACCGGAAATGCGAATGCAGAAAAGAATGCAGGAAATACAAACAAGGGAAAAGAAAGAACTATACCCAACAACGAACCATCTGGATTCACTTCTTCAAAACCCGGAAAAAGACACCGAGGATCTCGTTCTTCCGACGATTCCACAAGGAGCACGTGAAGCGATTATACGATCAAAAATTGCCGACTCGATCAACGAATTTATCAGCAACGCAAATGCGGAAAATCGTTCAGAAGCCAATTCAGAAAGTAATAACGATGACCGAAACAAACCATCCATCATACAAGAAGGACGACTGCCGGAATTCTCCCCTGACGATCTCGTCTGTCTTGCTACCGGAGATATATCAACCATTTCCCGAGAAGGGAGAATTGCGCTCGCCATGTACAAAAATGACATAACTATACTTTTCGAGAGACTCACTGAAGCACTCCGATATACTACTAAAGAGACAGCTGAATGCCCCGACATGAGAAGATTTGTATTCACTGACCACAAAAAAAGAGCCATATTCATTTTTCCAGTCAGTGTATTTCGAATAGACTCCAGGGCTCCAACAATACTAAACCTTCCATCAGCAGTAACCTGTGCCTTCGATACAAAAACAGGAAATCTCACGCTCATCGAATGGGGCGATACATTTGATAAACATCTTCACGAAGAACCATTGCGACAATACGACGACTATAGCAATAAAGCTTATGAGATGTTTCACGGAGAGACAAATCCTGTCAAGCAACAAGTGAAAGATATATTGAGACCGCCATGCCCTGAAGAGATGTAATAAAAATAATAACCACCGCAGACGGATATACAGGATTCGCATATTACTCTAAAAAAACATCATGACAACACCGAATAATGCAGCACCGAACCTCGATCAACATATATAGGCAAGGCACGATGACGTAATCGAACTTGGCATCCTGGCAAAAGATCTACCGGAATGCGAGGTAAAAATCGACGAAATAATGATAAATATACAGCATTCAAATGTGCTGGGTAAAAAATATACAAAGATCGAGCTAAAAAATAGAGCATTGACGATTCCTCCTCCTACGGGAAATCAAACGGAATCCAAAATATAGGGATTGAGGTATCATCAAATCAAGCTGGCATGCATTACGTACCAGGCTCCCGTGTCGAAAATCTTGATCGGAACAATCTCCCGTGGGACATATACACAACGCTAAGAACACTTCTGCAAGAGTGTCGGACACGGCATAATCTTCAAGATCCGGACATCGAGGCGATCCAAAAACCCGCAGCAAACGAAGCCCGAAGAATCCTAGGCATCTAGCTTCACCATTTCCCCTTGCGTCGAAGCCTAAACTTCGATACTATTCCTCCGCTTCAAGGCAAGTTTTCAACTAATTTTGCTTCAAAAGTAACTCTAAAAAACCTTAACCCCTAATCTCATGGCAGAAAAGTTCAATCGTTCGAAGCCGCACGTCAACGTGGGTACTATCGGACACGTCGATCATGGAAAGACGACGCTTACCGCAGCAATTACCTTCTACTGTGCCACGAAAGGCATGGCAAAGGCTCGAAAATACGATGATATTGATAACGCTCCAGAGGAGAAGGCTCGTGGTATTACCATTGCTACATCACACCAGGAGTATGAGACGGAGAAGCGTCACTACGCTCACGTCGATTGTCCGGGACACGCTGACTACGTCAAGAACATGATTACGGGTGCTGCTCAAATGGACGGCGCTATTCTCGTGGTATCCGCAGCTGATGGCCCTATGCCACAGACTCGTGAGCACATCCTCCTTGCTAAACAAGTTAACGTTCCATACATCATCGTGTTCATGAACAAGATGGATATGGCCGATCCGGAAATTGCAGAACTTTCAGAAATGGAAGTACGTGATCTTCTTACAAAGTACGGATTCCCTGGAGACAAGACTCCATTTATCAAAGGCTCTGCTCTCAAAGCTCTCGAAAATCCAACAGATCCAGCTGCTACCAAATGTATTCAGGAACTTCTCGATGCATTGGACGACTACATCCCGGAGCCGGTTCGTATTCTCGACAAGCCTTTCCTTATGCCTATTGAGGATGTTTTCTCAATCAAAGGACGTGGAACAGTTGCAACAGGTCGTATCGAACAGGGTATCGTCAAAATCAACGATGAAGTTGAAATCATCGGTATCAACGCTACGCGAAAAGTTATCGTTACTGGTGTTGAGATGTTCAAGAAGGAACTTGATCAGGGTCAGTGCGGAGATAACGTTGGACTTCTCCTGCGTGGTATCGAACGTGAAGAAATCCTCCGAGGTCAGGTTATGGCCAAGCCAGGATCAATCACTCCACATACCGTCTTCGAGGCAGAGGTTGTTATTCTGACGAAGGAGGAAGGTGGTCGACACACTCCATTCTTCAAGGGATACAAGCCACAGTTCTATATCCGAACTACGGATGTAACTGGTACGCTCGAGCTTCCTGCTGGTGTTGAGATGGTTATGCCTGGTGATAACGTCAAGATGGTCGTTACACTTACATCACCTATCGCTCTTGACCAGGGTACCAGGTTTGCGATACGTGAGGGTGGTAAGACCGTTGGAGCCGGAGTCATCGCGAAAATAGTTAAGTAATTTTGAGGGGTCCTACATTCTCGACAACGAGGATTGGGGCTCCAGGTAAGTCACTTAATCCAAGTTCTTTTACATCGTATTAACCTTCTTCCCATGGCTGCTGCACAACAGAAAATTCGTATCAAGATTCTCGCCTTTGATCACAAGATCGCCGACGAGTCCGCAAAACTGATTATCGAGACAGCAGAAAAAACCGGAGCACTTGTTGCCGGCCCAATCCCCCTTCCTACGAAGATTGATAAATATACGGTGAACCGATCTACTTTCGTCCACAAAAACGCCCGTGAACAGTTCGAGATGCGAACTCACAAGCGTCTTATTGATATTACGCAGTCCACTCCCAAGACCATCGACGCTTTGAGTAATCTCGGCCTCCCAGCTGGTGTTGATATCGAAATCAAGATGTTGGCGTAGAAGTTTAGACAAAAATTTGCATCACGATTAAAAATAAAAAGAAGGATCCCTGTTGGTCCTTCTTTTTTAATACATAAAATATTTTACTTTTTTCACAACATTACAAAGACCATAAAGCTACCAAACAAACCAGGAACGTTCTACAATAGACAAGATAAGTTCTACCTCGGAAAAACCTCACCCTCAAACACTGTGCAAAAGAACCTCCTCAAGCCGATTTCATCATTTCTTCTCGCCGCACTGTTATACCTAACGCTAGGCACACAGACATTTATATTTCATACGCCAACTGCTCAAGCCGCAACGTCATCGGTAAACTTCAATACTGAATCCGAATATACCCAAGAAGACGTAAAGAGTACGGTCACATATTATACACAGTCAAGTGGAGCCATAGGAAATTTAAAAGTATCTAGCGGAGGGGCTAACGTAGATATTTCATCAAAAAAAATAAAACGTGGATGTCGAGTCATCATTGGAGGAGCATCCTATAAAATAATAAACATCAACGATAGTTCAGCTGGGCTCATAACATTCGAGTCAAGCGTTACTTCAGGAACCGTTTCAAATATCTACTGTACAAGATTCACGGGATCACAGGCCACCATCGGCTCCGGAACGCTCTATACGGGATCATCAACCACATTAACGAATACGAGCGGGGTAGATCATCGCTTAGCCTATGATACAACGAATAATTTAGTTTTCTCGAGTGCCATTGCGCAAAATCTAATCAAAAAATTCACAGTCGCTACAGAAACATTTGCGAGCGATATTGCTGTAAGTTCAGGAACATTTGACGTGGCATACGATTCATCAAATGATAAAATATGGGTCACCGACAGTGGAAGTTATAATATATATAAAATAAATCCATCCAGCGGGGCTACGGATGCAACATACGCCACCACATTTGGCGCATACAATGCGGCATATGCAAGTACGCCCAATAAATTGTTCTTTACGGCAGTTGGAAAGATTAAGCGCGTAGATGTAGGAGCGGGAACAATTAACGAAACCGGAATTACCGTAGGAAATTCTCCAAAGGGGATGGACTATGATTCCGGAACAAATTCAATTTGGGTAGCCAATAATGACGATGATACGATATCAAAGGTACATGCATCCACCGAGGCAGTCACAGGTACCTATAGTGTAGGAGATGGGCCGGACCACATAGCATATGATGCTACGAACAGTGTCGTTTGGGTAGCAAATAATAACGCAAATACAGTAAGCAAGGTAAATACAAGTAATGGCTCAGTAGCGGGAACATACAGCGTAGGAAGCGGAGGAAATCATTCAATCGCGGTTAATAGCACGAACAATACCGTTTGGATCACAAATCCATCAGCGAATAGTATTACGATTCTTAACGCCAATGATGGAAGTCTAAATCAAACCTATTCGGTGACGGCACCAAACGATATCGTATATGCGAGCAGTTCACAAAGTATGTTTGTCTATGATAGTACCAATAATAAGGTGGTTCGCATTGCCGGAGATACACCAACGGGCTCAACGGGTTTTTCCGTAGCTACATCGAGCAGTTCACGAGTGAATGCAACTGGATGGACCACGCTTAATTCCGCATCTGTAACAGAAACAAAAAATGGTCAAAATATCTATTATGGAACCTCTTTCGATGGAGGAAATACCTACAAAATATGGACAGGGAGCGCCTGGAGAAATGTGATTTCGAACCTCAATAGTGTTCATGGAGGTACAAATGGCAATTGGTATTACTTTTTAGGCGCATCGGATACATGGACGGCGATCACCGGAGACGCCAGCGCACCGGGAGCTTTTTCAGAAGCCCTTACGACGTCAGGTGGTGGAGCTAATTCAATGTCAGGAACAACGGTAAACGCTATGAGCAGCGCAAACTGGAGTGCATCTGGTGGATGGACGAGCGCAGTTACAAGTATTGATGTGATTGCCTTCCTCACCTCGACAAGTGCAACCGCCTCGCCATCTGTTGACACCTTCACTTTTGACTATAGCGCTGCTCCAAGCATCCAGTTCGACGCGACCAGCTCAAGTGGATCAGAAGCGACCACCCCCAAAACATTTGGACTCACACTCTCCGCATCATCTGCAAGCACCGTCACGGTAAACTACACCCTCACCGGAACAGCAACGGCGGGAACGGACTACACCGCTCCAAGCGGAGTTATAACGATTGCGGCAAGCAGTACGACGGCAACCATCAGCATACCGATTAGCAACGATACCACCGACGAACCAGACGAGACGATTATTATGACGCTCTATGGCCCGACCAATGCAACGCTCGGAACCAACACGACACATACATTCACGCTTCAAGATGACGATGCCGCGCCAACGGTTCAATTTTCTGCCGCAACATCAAGTGACTCGGAAGGACGAACGAGCATGGTCATTCCCGCAACTCTTTCGGCCGCATCAGGGAAGAGTATCACGGTTGATTACGCCGTAAGCGGTGGAACCGCGACGGGAACAGGGACGGACTATACGCTGGCAAGCGGAACACTTACGTTTGCCGCCGGATCAACCACGCAATATGTACCCATCACTCTCATTGATGATACTTATATCGAATCGGACGAAACAATCATTGTCACTCTTTCAAATCCCACCAATGCGACAATCGGAGCTCAATCAACAACAGTGTTCAGTATAAAAGACAATGACGGATATCCGACCGTACAGTTCTCCCTGAAAAATTTCGAGGTGACAGAAGGGGTCACTCCGAATATAGCGGTGTCATATTCAAAACTGCCGCCGGCAGGGCAAAATATAACAGTCAACTACGCGGTAACGGGGGGGACGGCGGTAAGCGGCATAAACTATACGCTCGCATCGGGAACGTTAACCATTACGAGCGCCTCAGCAGCTATTAACATCTCTCCGATAACGATCGTAGATAGCAATGCGACAAATGAAACACTTATTATCACACTTTCAAGTCCAACCAACGCTACGCTCGGAGGAAACAGCTCGCATCTGCTCACTATAAAAGAAGTCATCGTGGGGGCGCCTACGGTAAGTAACTTAACAGCTAACGGCTCACCAACACCGGCAACCATGAGCTCGGGAAATAATCCGGTATTTGCCTGGACAATGGACTCATCATCGTCGACCGACACACCGACAAGCTATCGCTTCACCTTAGCAAGTTCAGAAATGAACCTCACAGGCGGTACCTATATCTGCGACTCCGCGGAAGTTACGAGCAATCGGAGCACCACCGACTATGCAACAGCCTGCGGCTACAACACGCTCTCCGCGGGAACATACTTCTGGAGAGTAACGGTGAGAAATAGCAATGGAAACTCAAGCGCACAATCCGCAACACAAATACTCACGATCGGTACTCCTCCAGCCACACCAACGGCCTGCACGCCATCTTCGGTTACATCCACAGGAGCCACGCTCACATGGACCGACAACGCAACAAACGAAACCGGGGTCGAGATAGAACAATCACTCTCGACATTCTCGGGTTTTAGCGCAGTGTCAAATGGCAACTATCGCCGCATAGCCACCACGGCAGCAAACGCCATCTCTTATGACGTAACGGGGTTAAGTCCAAATACCACCTATTTCTATCGTATACGCGCGATAAATAACACTGGCTATTCCAGCTATATCGTTTGTACATCAACAACTGCGACACTAGCGGTTACGCCAAGCGCCCCAACAGTCACTCCCCTGTCGAGCACCAGTCTCGGAATCGTGATCAATGGAAATGGAAACTCGGAAATGACAGAATATGCCATCAGTTTAGGAGCGGTCTATCTTCAGGTGGATGGAAGAACAGCAGCTCTTGCAGTATACCAATCAAAAGATACGTGGGGATCTTTCGGTGCCACGGCAATCGAATTAAGTCCAAACACCGCCTACCCGGTGAGCATATTGGCGAGAAACTCAGCCTCGGTTGTCACCTCGGCCTCCACAACCACCACGGCTTACACCCTCGCGAGTAGACCGATTGTCGCAACCTCCTCGCCATCAACATCCGGATTTTCCATAACCATCGATGCGGGGGGCAATCCGATTGCAGGAACCCTGATGGCCATTGCGGTCTATGACGGGAGGCAAACAAGATACGTACAAACAGATGGAACATTGGGAAGCACCATTGCAAAACAAGTAACAGGTACATGGGGAACACGCACCGTCACCGGCTTATCAGCAAGTACCAACCATAATATACAGGCCATCGCCTACGAAGGTGGCGCCAATCAGATACCAACCTATTCATTTACCGCAGCACAGTACACCGCATCCGACGCTCCAACATCATTCAGAATCACCGCACTCACGACAACAGGTGGCGATCTCTACGTCGATACGCGCTCAGGATTCATGCACGGCTTCAATGGTGTCGCTCCAACGGCAGGCAACACGATCAATACAATTATTACGAATAACGGATCGACAGCGAATCAAACCGTTCTCCTAAATAATGGCACCAACACATCAACGGTAACCATGGGGGTCTGCAGCGCGGTAGAAACACCGGGGACACCAATTCAAGACAGTAGCGCCACTACTGCCACCTCAATCAAAATTGCTTTAGCCTGGGATACAAACGCTGCAGCCACCGAATATCAAGTCATCGATACCGTGAGCGGATTGTACTTCAGCCCACTAGGTATACTCACAGCCACTCCAACATGGGCCACGCGTACCAATCTTGGCGGCGTATTGGGACTCACCGTCACAGGCCTCTCCCCGGGACAGGATTATAACTTCAAAGCCAGAGCCAGAAACTGTCAAAACATCGAAACGCCTCTTTCCGGCGCCAGACCAATGGAGCTCCCTCCAATACCGCCATCATCCCCGACACTCAGTACGACATCAGACGGAAATGGCATATCTTCAGGACAAATAATTCTCAATACCGCGGGTCTCACGGGAGTATCGCATATAACATTTGCCATATACGATTCGAGCACGAATCAATACGTGCAAAACACCGCAGGTTCAAGTTCAGGAAATGGAACACTCGCCTCTTCCATCGCATGGGCAACCTATGAAGATTGGGGTGGAGCGATAGGATACACCATCAATAATCTCCCATCCAATGTCACACACACGTTTGTGATAAAAGCTCGAAAAACCATCAATAGTGTCGCCGTAGAGACCGGATATTCGCAAAGAGCCGAACTGGTTATCGGTTCGCATCAAGGTTTAATTTCACCATCTTCAGTGACCTCATCGACCATCTCCCTCCAGTTCAATGAAAAAAGTAACACCCCTGGCACCGAGTACGCCATCGAGCTCGTCCCATCCTCAGGTTCCAGTACTTATCTTGCTAGTGGAGGAACCAATAACGCCTTTGGAAGCTCGCTAAATTTCGCTACGCTCAGTGCATGGGATGGATACGATGGAACATCGAATAACCTCATCGCTATCTCAGGGCTGACTCCAAGTACTTCGTACGCCATACGAATACTCTCGAGGAACTCAAGCGGTGTCGCAAGTTACCGCTCCCCTACCGTAACAATATACACGGCAGCCGCAACACCAACGGGCGTAACCGCCACGGCGATCAGCACGAGTCGTATCGATCTCAGCTGGGAAACAGCGAGCAATCCGGCAGGAACAGAGTATCAAGTCACCACAGGCGCCGCATCATACGTCGCTACTGCAGGTACACTAACAGGTGTTCTAACCTGGTCAATATTCGCCAACACGACACCAACTAATACGGTGAGCATCAACGGTCTCACGGCGGGGACACAGTACTGCTTCATCGCAAAAAGCCGCAACGCCTATTTAGCAGAAAGCAGCCTCGCCGGATCGGTATGCGCCACAACAACGGCCACAAGCTCAAACGGAGGTGGAGGAGGTGGAGGTGGCTCATCCTCAAGCTCCAGTAGCCTGACACTTCCATCGGATTTCACGAACTGCTACGACACAAATAATGCCGCTCGATTTGCCTCAGTGGATTGCACATCGGCACGCGCCATATGCATCGACTCCACAAACACGAACTACAGTCTCGCAACTTGCACCGCTCTACGAGCGGCGCTGGCAGCAGCGGCACCACCAACAGCATCAACCACCACTCCAACACTGGCCGAATGTAATCTCATGACTCACTCCGCATACAACACGGCGACGTGTCTAGCCATGAGGGTTGCTAGCGCAGCACAAACGCAGTCAACAACACCAACAGGTGACTTTACCAACTGCTACGACACAAATAATGCCGCTCGATTTGCCTCGGCAGAATGCACAACAGCCAGGGCAACCTGCAATAACACAACCTCAACAACCTATAGCACAGCAGCATGCACCGCCCTACGGGCGGCGCTGGCAGCAGCGGCACCACCAACAGCATCAACCACCACTCCAACACTGGCCGAATGTAATCTCATGACCCACTCCGCATACGACACGGCGACGTGTCTAGCCATGAGGGTTGCTAACGCAGCACAGATGCAAACACCAACCGAAAAACAGAATAAGGAAAAACCAGATGATACGCCAAAAACAATCACAACCGATATTCCATCTATTATTCCATCTATCAATACCGCCACTGACACGGAGAACAAGACTCAAGGCACGGAAAAAACCGAAAAAGTAATCGCCAACAAGGAAATCGGAACAGGCGGAGGAAGTACCTATGTCAGCCCCGAAGAGCTAAAAAAAGAACTTCAGGAATTCAAAAAACAAAAAGAAGAAGGTCTTCTCACATTTCAAATCGGAGATTTAAAAAAAGAAATTCAAATAAATGACACGACAAATGGAGGAGTAAAGGCAGAAACCGGTATAACCAGAGAAGAATTCATAGTAGCGCTCGTGGGCGGAGTAGATCTGGAAAAATCTTACAGCAATACCGCACTGGACAAATCAACATTCAAAAGCAAAGATCCGATACAGATCGCCGACAAACTGGAAATCACGAATGCATTCGCTGATGACGAAAAAGGAACCTACGACAAAACAAAATTCATCACGAACGGAGAAGCGCTTCAGGCCATGTACATCGCGGCAAATGTTAGTGAAAACGAAGCCTGCGCCAAGCAGATTTTCAAAACGTGTTCCATCAACAATCCTGACGAAAAATTAACAAAAGACAATTTAAAATCATATCTCAATAGTCTCAAAAAATATATTATCGATCAGGAAATTCTCAAAGTCAGCACCAGCAAAGTAGATACCGACAAAGACGGCATCTCAAACTGGAAAGAAACCAACATCTACAATACGGATCCGACGAAAAAAGATACCGATGGTGACAAGCTTAACGACGGTGATGAGATAAACAAGCACAAGACCGATCCACTAAAAACTGATACCGATGGGGATGAATTTAATGACGGACAAGAGATAAACGGATTTATAGACGATGAGAAAAAACTCCAAAAAACCGATCCTCTCGACCCGCTCAGCTTCCCTATAAACACAAAAATTCAAGTCAAAAAAGGAACAGATGATAGCGATAAAGACGGTCTCTGCGATCTCTGTGAAATCAAAATGGGTACCGATCCGGATAATCAGGATTCGGATAATGATGGCCTCATCGATAGTTTGGATCCGGAACCGCTGATCTTTACTCTCAAAGACGCCCCGGTAAAAGTAGTAATTACTAATTTACCGAATAATACCAAAGCCGCGTCATCGCCTTTCCTAAAAGGCTCAGCTCCATCCAATAGCATGATCGCCATCATCGCCAAGAACGAGTTCGGCCTCAAGCGCGAAATTGCCAAAGTACAAACATCCGAGAACAATCAATTCGCAGTCGAGCTTCGACCACTTCCAAACGGAGACTTCTACATCACCGCCCAAAATATCGATTCCGGCGAAGCATCTCCTCAAATCAAGATCACCATTGATAGCTCTCTAAAACCGGAAATTCCAAAACTCGAATCTATCGACGATCTTCCTCTGACAACAAAAGACGCCAACTATATCCCTGAAGTAACTTCTAGCCCGATCATCAAGGCAAAACTCCTCAAGGGCAAGGCGGTGATTACTTTCAAGAGCGCCATCGGGACCTCCACGCTCATTTCTGACAGCTCAACCGGCGAACTTGAAATTCGCCCACCCGAACAGCTCACCATCGGCGAACACGAGGTTATCGCCTACTCCGTTCAGGAAGATGAAAATATTATAAGTCCGGTCGTAAAATATCGATTCAAGGTAACAGAATCCTCCAATAGTAACGAGGATTTCAGGATTAAAATCAAAGATGCCGGTGGCATCGTCTCCTTCGTCCACGACAAAACCGTCACTCCCCTCTTCCAAAAAATCTTCATCGGCCTCGGTATTATTATTATCATGTGGCTCTTTGTCTCTATTTATCAATTCAGGAAGAAGAAAAAGAAGTAGAAAAAATCTATTTGACATATACCCACCCAATCAGTAAACTACCCCCGCAAAGTCCAGTTTGAGTGTTCATCCCGCAGGCCACAAAGGCCAAGCCGCAAGGCTACAAAGGAGAACCACTACCGATCTTCATCCGAAAGATTGTAGGGTTCAGAACCTCCTCTCACTCACTGTAGTTCTCGTCTCTATTACCCCAATACCATGACTGGCATTCTCGGAAAGAAAATAGGTATGACACGCATCCAGCAAGCGGATGGCAAAATGATTCCCATCACCGTCGTTGAGTGTACTCCTAATACGATCACTCAGATCAAAACGGTTGCGAAAGATGGTTATTCAGCGATGGTTGTCGGCTACGACGATACCCAGAAATCGAAAAAGACACGTCCATTCCGTCACATGAGAGAATTTGCTCTCGCAGATGGAGAAGAAACCAGCTTCAACAAAGGAGACAAAATTACCGTAGAGTCCCTCAAAGAGATGACCATCGTCTCAATTAGCGGCATCTCGAAAGGAAAAGGTTTTCAGGGTGTTATGAAGCGATATAACTTCCGTGGAGGTCCACGATCACACGGCTCACACTTTCACCGCGAACCAGGTTCTGTTGGTTGCCGTGCAAAACCGGGAAAGATTTCCAAAGGTCAGAAACTTCCGGGCCACATGGGATCAGACATGATGACACTTACGAAAGTAAAAGTTTCCTATATCAACCCTGAAAACAATCTTATCGGCCTCAAAGGAGCGGTTCCCGGAGCGATAGGATGCCTCGTTGTTATCAGTAAAAAAGCTTAAGTCCAAACCTATTACTTCTACGAAATGAAACTCGATCTTTACAATCAAAATGGCGAAAAAACCGGTACGGTAGATGCTCCAAAAGAGTTCTTCGAGGTCAAGTTCAAGGGAGGTCTCGTACACGAGGCGCTTCTGCGACAGCTTTCAAACGGCCGTAAAGCTATTGCGCACACCAAGACAAAGTCAGAAGTCCGGGGTGGTGGTCGAAAACCATACGCTCAAAAAGGAACCGGTCGTGCACGTCAGGGGTCAACACGAAATCCACATTACATTGGTGGTGGTGTCGCCTTTGGTCCACGAAGCAACGCAAATTTCGAAATGAGAATGCCAAAGCAGATGCGTAGAATGGCTATCTTTGGGGCTCTTACCAAAAAAGCAGGAGAGAATGAAGTAGTCGTACTCGACAGTTTCAAAACAGAAAAACCAAGTGCAAAAACATTTGCAGCCATGATTAAGAAACTTCCAGTCAAACAAGACGCTCTTATCGTCCTTGCTGAGAAAAATGAAAATCTCGAAAAATCCGCACACAATGTTTCAAACGTAAAAACAATTCTCGTTAACTATCTCAACATCCAGGACCTCATCAAATATGGTGAAGTTATCTTCCTCAAGGATGCTCTCGAAAAAATGCAGACTGTATTCGCCCCATCAACGAAATAATCATGATTAATCTATCCGTTCTCAAAAAACCGGTCGTAAGCGAAAAATCATCACTCAACATGGAGAAGGGTATCTATACCTTCCAGGTAGCCACAACCGCTACAAAAGTTGGAGTCAAGCAGGCATTTGAGAAGCTCTTTGGAGAAAAAGTAAAAGACGTCCGAATGATTAATATCCGTAAGAAGACTCGTATTATCGGAAAAGGGAAAGAAATGACACGCCGGGCAAACGGCAGAAAAGCAATTATCACGCTCAAAGGAAACAAGAAAGTTGACGTATTTCAGTCAAAATCATCTAAATAATAGCTCACTATATGGGAATCAAAACATTTAAGCCAACTACGCCCGGTATGAGACAGAAAGTCTCACTCACCTACGATGAGATTACCACCAAAAATCCGGAAAAGAGCCTGATCACTCGTCTGAAAAACAACGCCGGCCGTAATAACCAAGGTAAAATTACGACTCGTCACCGCGGAGGTGGAGCACGACGTATGTACCGAATCATGGACTTCAGACAGATCGATAAGTTGAATATTCCCGCAATTGTAAAAGAAATTGAGTACGATCCAAACCGATCAGCCTTCATTATGCTTGTTGCATATGCCGACGGAGAAAAAAGATACCACATCGCCCCGGCAGGAGTAAAAGTTGGCGAAGAGATCATCACAAAAGGCAAGGCAAAGCCAAAAGTTGGTAACCGCATGAAACTCATAAACATTCCCATCGGATTCAGTATTCACAATCTTGAACTCACGGTAGGTAGCGGAGGTCAGTTAATTCGCTCAGCAGGTTCAAGCGGCAAGCTTGTATCCCTTGAGAGCGAAATGGCTCATGTTCAAATGCCATCAGGTGAAGTTCGACTTATTAGCAAAGATTGCTACGCAACTATCGGTATCGTAAGTAACGCTGACCACTCAAACGTCATTCATGGAAAAGCAGGTATTCGACGACATATGGGATGGAGACCGATCGTTCGAGGTAAGGTTATGAACCCTTGCGACCATCCACACGGTGGAGGTGAAGCTCGAAACTCAATCGGTTTGAAACATCCGAAGACTCCATGGGGCAAGCCGGCACTTGGATACAAGACACGAAATCGCAAGAAATACAGCAATATCAAGATCGTCACACGACGACCATCCAGAAACGGATCGAAGTAACAGACACCGCAGGTGTCAGATCCCCCAGACACGAAGTGTCCTGATCCCGTTCCCACTACTCTAAATCACATTATTGTTCCCATAACTCTCCCCCCATGTCACGAAGTCTCAAAAAAGGTCCATTCATAGATGCAAAGCTTATCAAAAAAGTGGAAGCACTCGATGCGACAGGCCAGAAGAAACCGGTCAAAACATGGTCACGAGAATCAGTTATCTCGCCGGACTTCGTCGGACACACCTTCGCCGTTCACAACGGAAAACAATTTATTCCGGTATTCGTCACCGAACAGATGGTTGGTCACCGACTCGGAGAGTTCTCTCCAACACGTAAATTCAAGGGCCACGGCGGTAAACTCGCAAAGGCCACAGCGTAACAGTCATATTTAATCTCCCATACTAATGAAGTCAATCATCTCAAACATTCGCATCTCACCAAAAAAACTCAACCTCGTTGCCGAGATGGTTCGCAGGAAGTCGGTTGTCGAAGCGGACAGCATGCTACGATTCATCACCAAGAAAGCCGCAGAAATCGTCAGAAAAGCTCTTGCGTCAGCCGTAGCTAATGCCGAAAACAACTTCAAGCAGGACAAAGAAACGCTTTATATAGATGAAATTATCGTAGGAAAAGGTCCAACACTCAAACGATTCAACCCGGTTTCACGTGGAAGAGCCCATCCGATTCTCAAGAGAATGTCAGTCATTACTACGAAACTTGGAGTAAAAGGAGAAGAACCAGAATCAAAGAAAAAGAGCAAAGTGGAAAATGGAGAAGCAAAAGTCGAAGCAGCAAAAGAAGTAAAGACACCAAAGGCAAAGAAAGCAGTAGCAGCCCCAAAGGCTCCATCTGCTAAGAAAAGTAGCATAAAGGTCACATCTCCAAAATCTTAATTACGCTCTTAACTACACTACGTCCATGGGACAAAAAATCAATCCAAATAGCTATCGAATGGGAAGTTACCGCACTTGGGACTCGAAATGGTTCGCCAAGGGTAAGGAGTTCACAAAAACGCTCCACAACGACCTAAAAATTCGAAATTACGTTGAAAAGAAGCTCAAGGAAGCTGGATTGTCCCGAATCGAAATTCTTCGAACGTCTCACAATATCACGCTCAATGTCTATACAGGAAGACCTGGAAATATCATCGGTAAGGGTGGATCAATCGTAGAGGAGCTCAAGGTAGATCTCGAAAAAATGACCGGAGATAAATATATTATCAACATTCGTGAGGTCAAGAAACCAACGCTCGATGCACGTCTCGCCGCAGAAAACATCGTTCAACAAATCGAAAAACGTATTTCTTATCGCCGTGCCGCTAAAATGCTCATCGAAAAAGCGCTCGAATCAGGAGCTCTCGGAGCCAAGGTGCTTGTCGCCGGTCGTCTCAATGGTGTTGAAATCTCACGAAGTGAGTTCTTCACAAAAGGAAAAGTTCCACTACAAACACTCCGAGCAGATATCGATTATGCTCTTGTTCCAGCCCACACGGCCTACGGTTTGATAGGCGTGAAGGTATGGATCTTCCGAGGCTTAATTTTCAAGAAAAAAGCAGCAACAGAAGACCAAATGGCTACAGCTGAATAAAAGAGATGCAAAGCATCTCCTGCCCCGTCTCCCCGAATAAATAATCTATTATACTCTAGCCATTCTCAACTAAACTATCATGTTATCACCGAAAAAAACTAAATTCCGAAAAAGCTTCCGTATGCGTGGACACATTAGTGGTGTCGCGACAAAAGGAACATCTCTCGTGTACGGTAGTTCCGGCCTCAAAGCCACTCAGGCTGGCGAAATCACCTCACGACAGATTGAGTCCGCACGTAAGACCATGGCTCGTTTCACAAAACGTGGAGGAAGAGTTTGGATTCGCATCTTTCCGGATAAACAAATCACTCGGAAAGCAGCTGAAGTCCCGATGGGTGGAGGAAAGGGAGAGCCTGAGTTCTTCTGCGCGCAAGTCAAAGCCGGAACCGTTCTCTTCGAGATCGACGGTCTCCCGGAAAAACAGGCAAAAGAAGCTATCACCCTTGCTTCACACAAATTACCTATTCAATCACGATATTTTACGAAAGACATAATTTAATACCCATATGGCAACATTCGCAGAACTCACATCAATGAATAGAACCAAGCTCCTCCAGGATCTTGAAACAAGCCGAAAGTCACTCTTCGACATTCGCTACAAGGTTGCAAACAAACAGGATAAGGCTAATCACCAAATCAAAGCACTCAAGAAGACAATTGCCCAGATCCTCACAGCTCTCCAGAGAGCCCCAACCGAAACAGCAGAATCAAAAGATGCTCTTGAAAACAACGAAGAAAAAGTGCAGGATACAGGCCGCACAGAGGTAAAAAGTAAATCCAAAGCCAAATCCCCTGTCGCCAAAGCAATAGCGAAGCATCCCCTTGGGAAAAAGAGTACAAAAACCGTCTCAAAGAAATAGTCCAATCTTTACCAATCACGCATAACTCTCATGAGAACAATCACAGGAATCATCACCGGAACCAAAATGCAGAAAACTGCGATTGTAACGGTACACTCATACAGAACGCACCCGAAATACAAAAAGCAGTATCGAGTATCGAGCAAATTCTACGCTCATGACGAGGAGGGCAAAGCCGTTCTCGGAGAAACCGTCACTATCTACGAAACCAAACCGATCAGCAAGTTAAAAAGATGGAGTTTGGTCGCCACACCGAAGCAAAGCGGAGGTGCTGTATCCGCTCCCAGGCCATCACTTAAGAAATAATTCCCCAGTAAGTTAACCAATTATATGATTCAAGATCGAACCATTCTCACCGTAGCGGACAATTCAGGAGCAAAAATCGTAGGATGCTTCAAGGTTCTCGGAGCCTCCAAGCGACGATATGCCGGAGTAGGCGATGTCATCATCGTCTCCGTCAAAGAAGCAGCTCCGCGAGGTCTCGTGAAGAAAAAGGCCGTAGAACGTGCGGTTATCGTCCGAACCAAGAAAACAATTTCTCGCAAAGATGGAACATCAATTCGATTTGATGAGAACGCAGTAGTCATCGTCAACAAAGAAGGAGAGCCAAAAGGAACACGTGTCTTCGGACCTATCGCCCGAGAACTTCGTGAGCGCGGATTCCAGAAAATTATTTCACTAGCCCCCGAGGTTGTTTAACACTACACCAATGAAACTCAAAACGAACGATACCGTCATCATCATCGCAGGCAAAGACAAAGGAAAGAAGGGAAAGATTATACGTCTTCTGGTTGCCAAGAACCAAATCGTGGTTGAAAAAGTAAATATCCGAACACGACACATGAAGAAAACAGCATCAAGTGCAGGAGAAATCGTAAAATACGAAGCTCCGATCAGCGCCTCAAACGCGCAGATCATCGATCCAAAATCCGGAAAACCAACTCGAATCGCCTACAAAACCATAGCAGGGAAAAAAACAAGAATCGCTGTTCGCTCAGGAGAGCCACTCCTAAACGAGAAAGCGGCTATCAAGTAATAAACATTCATCACACTACTCCACATCAACAACTTACTATGAACTTCGCAGAAAACTACAAAAAGAACATACTCCCTGCACTGAAAAAAGAGCTCGGAAAGAAAAACAGCATGGCGGTACCAATGCTTAAGTGCATCAAGGTTCACGTAGGCATCGGCTCCATCATGACTCGTGGAAATAAGGACTATGATACGGTAATTGCCAATATTACAGCGATTACAGGTCAAAAACCTGTCGTTACGCTGGCAAAAAAAGCTATCTCAAACTTCAAGTCACGTATCGGACTTCCGACGGGCGTTGTCGTAACGCTTCGAGGCAAGCGAATGATGGAATTCCTCAATAAACTCGTCAACGTAGTTATGCCACGTATTCGCGATTTCCGAGGCCTAAGCCGACGATCTCTCGACGAGCAGGGCAGCTATTCTCTCGGACTCAAAGAACACACCGTTTTCCCTGAAATCAACCCGGACGATATCGAAAAAGCACATGGAGTACAAATAACCGTCGTAACGACAGCCACCAACAAAGACGATGGATTCGCACTTCTCTCTGCGCTCGGCTTCCCATTCAAAAAAGATGAGCTTATATCTGATAAGAAAAGTAAAAAGAAATCATAGTACATCTATAGTATAATCAAATTTGTAACACTCTTATGGCAAAAAAATCACTCATCAACAAGGCACGAAAAGGACGCGAAGCGGTAGCGAAAAGTATTGCCAAGGGCAAAAAGCCTGTGCATGCCACTCGCGCCTACAATCGATGCGGACTTTGCGGAAGAGTTCACGCCTACATGAGAAAATTTGATATGTGCCGCATTTGCTTCCGAGAACACGCTCAAAAAGGACTCATTCCGGGTCTCAGAAAATCATCTTGGTAGACATCGAGCGAAGCGAAGATGTCCTGATCCCGCTCCCCTCTCCCTTTTTCTCCCACAATCTCATTAATTACTCGCCTTACTAACGTTCACCACATGCTTACAGACCCAATATCAGACCTGCTCACGAGAATACGAAACGCTGTTGCTGCCAGACATACGGACGTTCACATGCCCTACTCTCGAATGAAGGAAAACATTCTTAAAATTTTGAAAGCGAAGCAGTACATCAAAGATTATGCCGTACTGAAAGATTCAAAATTTCCGGAATTACAAGTAATGTTTAATGAAAATTCCGAACGGGTTACCATTAGAAAAATCAGCAAGCCGGGTCAAAGAATTTACAAAAAATACGAACAGCTCTTCAGGGTAAACAACGGTTACGGTATTAGCATCGTATCAACGTCCAAGGGCATGATGACCGGCGACGAAGCACGAAAACAAAAGCTCGGCGGTGAACTAATTTGCGAGGTATACTAAATTTACATACTATAAAGAACTCATACAATGTCACGAATCGGAAAACAACCAGTCAAGATCCCATCAGGCGTAACGGTAGATGTTAAAGACCAACACGTAAAAGTAAAAGGATCAAAGGGCGAAATGGAATTCACATTTCATCCACGTGTCACCATCAAAGTCGACGGAGACACTATTGTCGTCACGAGAGCTAGCGAGGAAAAAACTGATCGAAGTCTTCATGGAGTAACTCGCACATTAATCGCAAACATGGTTGAGGGAGTTTCAAAAGGATTCTCGAAACAATTGGAAATCCAAGGAGTTGGTTATCGCGCACAATTAGCCGGATCAAAATTAACGCTCTTCCTCGGATTTTCACACACCATTGAATTTCCGGCACCAAAGGGCATCACCCTATCTATCGACGCGGAAAAGAAGAATATCATCACGGTTGCAGGTATCGACAAGCAGCTCGTCGGCGAAACAGCAGCCAAAATTCGTGAGTACAAGAAACCTGAACCATACAAAGGCAAAGGAATCCGATACGTAGGCGAACACGTCCAGAGAAAGGCTGGAAAAGCAGCTGCTAGCGCGAAGTAGACACCGTAGGTGTCAGACCCCGATCCCATCCCCCCATAACCTAAACACCCCTATTACTTTTCTCCCATGAATCACAAAGAATCAACCCGAGCACGACGACATCTACGAATTCGAGCCAAGATCAGCGGCACGAGCCAGACACCACGTCTTGTTGTATTCCGAAGTAACCTACACACCTACGCACAGATGATTAACGATGAAGATGGCAAAGTCCTCATCGCATCCTCTGACGCAAAAGCCAAAGGCAAATTAGCAGGAACAAAAGTAGAGAGTGCCAAAAAAATAGGAACCGAATTAGCAAAACTCGCAAAAGAGAAGGGCATTACAAAATGTGTATTTGATCGAAATGGCTACAAATATCACGGACGTGTAAAGGCGGTTGCCGAAGGCGCACGTGAAGGAGGCCTACAATTCTAACAGACACCGAAGGTGTCAGATTCCGTTCCCATTTTACCAACAAACAATATCACTATCACCCTATGGCAAAACCACAAAATCGCAGATCGATGAGCCCACGAGAACCAAAGGAATTTGAGGAAGAAGTTCTTCAAATCGACCGTGTTACGCGTGTCGTCGCTGGTGGTCGCCGTCTTCGTTTCCGTGCAACGGTTGTCATTGGAAACCGAAAAGGGAAAGTTGGTATTGGACTCGGGAAAGCCGGTGAAGTAGCTATCGCCATCCAGAAGGCAATTTCAAAAGCAAAAAAGAATCTCATCACTGTCCCAACGTATAAGAATACTATTCCACATCCGGTAGACCAGAAGTTCAAAAGTGCAAAGGTGATGATGAAACCTGCATCAGAAGGTACGGGAATCATCGCAGGTGGAGCGATTCGTAAAATTATCGATCTCGCCGGTGTCAAAAACATCCTCAGTAAGCGTTTTGGAACAACAAACAAGATTGCCAATGCCAAGGCTACCATCATGGCTCTCCAGAAATTAAAACAACCACGATTAAGTGCCGCCGACAAAGCAAAGGAAGCATTAGAGGCCGCAGATCGTTCAGCCGTCAAAACAGTAACCATGACGAAGGAAGCGGTAGACGCAGGAGCCGTTCCTAACGAAGGAATGAAGTCATAATCCAAGCATCAAAGAAATTATCCACACTATTACTATTACCCTAAAGACCAATGTCAGGACTACACAATCTCAAAGCATTTCACGGATCAAAACATTCACACAAACGAATTGGTCGTGGTAATGGATCAGGCCATGGAACATACTCAACCAAAGGAAATAAGGGTCAGAAAGCCCGAAGTGGTGGACAGATGGCTGCACGATTCGAAGGTGGACAAACACCGCTCGTGAAGCGTATCCCAAAACTCAAGGGTTTCAGAAATCCAAACAGCACACGCTACCAGATCGTCAATGTTTCATCTCTCAACCAATTTGAAGATGGTGATACAGTAGACATGGTAAGCCTTTTCGAAAAAGATCTCATCCAAAACAAGAACATGCCGGTTAAAGTTCTCGGAAATGGCGAACTTACAAAAAAACTTACCGTAAAAATCGATCGCATTGTACCATCCGCTCGTGCTAAAATCGAAGGTGCCAAAGGCGAAGTCATTGAACTAATCAAGAAAACGGCTACGCCGGAGACAAAATAAATCACTAATCCCCTTCACTCTATATGACCAAATACCTACACCAAATTTGGAACTCTCCTGATTTACGTAAAAAAATTCTTTTTACACTTTTTGCGGTAGTTATTTTCCGAATCCTAAGTCAGGTTAGTATTCCCGGAGCCAATCTGGATGCTATTCGTGGTATATTCAATCGAAATCAACTTCTTGGAGCCTTCAACGTACTCACAGGTGGAAGTGCGGAAAATTTCTCCATTATTTTGATGGGTCTTTCTCCTTACATTAATGCGTCTATTATTATTCAACTTCTTACGGTCATTATTCCAAGTTGGGAGAATCTCAAAAGTGAAGGAGAAATGGGACAGAGAAAATTAACAAAATGGACACGATGGCTCGCGGTTCCGCTCGCCCTTCTTCAATCATATGGAACAATCATCCTCCTCAACACACAATCACAGGTACCGATTATTAATGACATCAAGAATATAACCGTGATTCTTCCGATAATGCTCACGATCACAACCGGAACCATGTTGCTGATGTGGCTCGGAGAACTTATTAGCGAAAAAGGCATAGGAAACGGCATATCTATTCTGATTTTTGCAGGTATCATTACGAGTCTTCCGGCATCTATCGGACAAAATTTACTCATAGCGGGGAAAGACACTGATAAGCTCATAGCATTTGTACTCATTCTTCTCATGACGGTAGTTCTTTCAATCATCGTCATTCTCATCACGGAAGGGCAGAGATTGATTCCGATCACCTATGCCGGTCGTGGCGTCAAAACAACAGGCAGCGAAGATGCATCTCTTCCTATTCGCGTTAATCAGGCAGGAATGGTACCTATTATTTTCGCATTTGCCATTATCTCATTTCCAATAATTATTTCTCAATTCCTTCAAGGCGCAAAAACAGAATGGCTAAGGACGGCCGCAAAATGGATTATTGAAAATTTTACAACAAGCTCTCTTCTCTATATTGTCATCTATTTCATGCTCAATATTGTCTTCACGTTCTTCTATGTATCAATCACATTCAATCCGGCAGATGTAGCGGAAAATATTCAGAAACGTGGAGGTTATGTTCCCGGCATTCGTCCCGGTACGCAAACCGCCGAGTATCTCGCAAAAGTATCTAATCATCTCAATCTCTTCGGCGGCGTCTTCATCGGTCTTATCGCTGTCATTCCTATGCTTTATCAAAAATTCTCCCCAGGATCGATCGGCAGTCTCCAGACACTTCTCAGTGGTGCCGGTATGATTATTATCGTCGGCGTTGTTCTCGACCTCATCCGTCAGGTCAACGCTCAGCTGATTATGCATGATTATAAGAAATTTTATTAGCGCGTAGCACACCGCAGCGAAGCGGAGGTGCGGATTGCGATCCCGTTTTATATTCCCTATGGACATCGTACTTCTCGGCATTCAAGGCTCAGGAAAAGGAACCCAGAGTAAATTTCTCCAAGACCGTTACGGCTTAGCCTACTTCGAAACCGGCAGTGCTCTGCGAAAACTATCCCAGGAAAATTCTGAACTAGGAACGAAAGTAAAATCAATTATCGAGGCGGGACACCTGGTTCCAAGTGAAGTAGTCATGGATATTATTGCCGATTTCATGCACAAACTTCCTGAAAACACACAGGTGCTTTTCGATGGAATCCCCCGAAAATTGGATCAGGCGGATCTATTTGAAGAAGTAATGAAAAAAAACGGCCGTGAATTCAAATGTGTATATATTGATCTTACAGAAGAAGAAGCCATCCGTCGTCTCACAACACGTCGCATCTGCGAAAAGTGCAAGGCAGTGTATCCGGCTACCTATGAACATGAAGTTTGCAGTGCGTGTGGAGGAAAACTCATTACTCGCTCGGATGATAATCCGGAAAGTATCAAAAATCGTCTCCATGCATTCTTTACGGAAACATCTCCGGTCATCGAACGTTATAGAACACGAGAAGCGCTGATTGACGTGAACGGACAGCAATCTATTGAAGAAGTAACAAAAGAGCTATTCGGGATGTTGGATTCGATATTGAAATAACCGTATGATGAACATCAGTTACAAGTCTGCTCGCGATATCGAAGCGATGCGCGAAGGGGGCGCTATTTTGGGAAAGATACTATTAGAACTCGCGCAAGTTGCCGAGCCGGGCATGACGACGGGCGAGCTGGATCGTCGCGCACGCGAATTAATCAAAAAATATGGTACGCAGCCGTCATTTCTAGGATATCGTGGATTCCCGGGAGTTATCTGTACGGCGGTCAATGAAGAAGTCGTCCACACCATTCCATCAGAACGCATACTGAAAGACGGCGACCTCCTGAAAATCGACGGGGGGGTCTATCATCTCGGTTTTCATACGGATTCCGCCATTGCCGTGCCTGTTGGCCCGGCCGCCCGCGCCAACGACAAAATCCGTAAAATGATCAAGACTGCTGAGATCGCCCTCAGTTCAGCCATCGATCTCCTCCGCCCCGACCTCCCGGTGCGCAAACTCTCCAAATTGATTCAGGAAACCATCGAACGCAATGGATATTCTGTCATTCGCGAACTTTCCGGCCACGGTGTTGGAAAAGTCCTCCACGAAGACCCTGCGATCACGAACTTCGAAGCCGACGCCCCGAATTTTCATCTGAAAGCCGGCATGACCATCGCCATCGAACCAATCTTCTGCGCCGGCAAGCCGGGCATCAAGCACCTCGACGATGGCTGGAACATCATCACCAAAGACCGCTCCCTCGCCATCCAAGTCGAACACTCCATTCTCATCACCGAAACCGGCCCCGAGGTTCTCACCCGCCGCCTCGAGCTCGACCCGCTCTATCCAACCCTCATATAGGAGAATTTTCTCAAACTTTTAATAGATTAATCGCCAATCACGAATTATTGTTTCTTTTTTTTGAGAGCGGTATACATTTTGTGTACCGTTTGTGCATGCTTTGTATACACCACCTCAAATGAGAAAAAATGCCTCCTCCTGATTTCTCGTAGCTTGACAAATATAAATAAACAAGTAAAATTCCCACCTAACCAAAATACCCATGATCGACATCGACTACACCCCATCTCCTGAAGTCGTGGTCCGCGGAGTTGAATGTATGCAAAAATACCACATTCCAATTCCCACGATTCTGGCAATTAATGATGCCGTAGTAAGGGCTATCGACGAAGCCATACGAAAAACTCCGATCAGCGAAGAAAATATCATCCTGGCCGCAGGATTTAATGCCGGAATGAATATTTTATGGGAAAAAGGCTATCGTCCAACGGAAAATGGAATCACGACGTACGTTACAGCCCTTACTCATGATTACACCACTATAGCCACGCAAAAAAAGGCGCCACAAAATATCACCCCTACGAAAAATTAATATGCTCACCACCACACCTGAACACATTGCCGATCACGAAGCGGATCTCTTGGATGCTGGATTTTCAATGGAACAGATAGATGCATTGAAAGCTCACATCGAACTCATCGCTGTAGGCAGAGCAAATACTAATGAAATAACCATAAATGATTCCATAACAAGAGTAGTGGATATAGCCGTGACCGACCTTGATACTCTTTCTCCAAAGATCAAGAGCATCATGATTGCTTTCGCCAATCGATATCATGCATACATAGGCCAATATGAAGCGGTAATTGCAGCAAATCGTTTTAGAAAAGATCTCATATCGGTTATGTCGAGTATACCGGAAGCAGAAGCGCAATACATGGCACAAAAAATCATTACCTCCATCAGCCATATTGAAAATATCAGTCCAAATACGATATACAGAGAAGTTTTACAGCTTATTATTGTTAATCCGAAAAAAATATCAAAACCGAAAATATTCCACGTCATTATTGATATGTACGTCCAAAAAATTCTCAGCGAAAAAGCAATTCGGCATCAGGATAGCGCCTACGCCTGGATATCACTCGATACCATGGCAAGGGTACTCATGACAGACAAAGAATTTGCCTATCACGCAAAATCTGAAAATCTTACGCCAAAAGGAAGAGGGATACAGAGAGCACTCCGAAATATAGTGAAAGGAATTCAAACTCGAAACACCGCAATGATACGGAAAGGAATAGAGCATAATTTTTTAAAAAATCAGGAAATCGGAAGTATGGCCGACGAATTACTAAGCAATATCGAGAAGTACATTCACTAGTTTTCAAAGCTCATTTAACCCATTTTCATCAGCTTTATGATATTACTGAAAAATACATATAAATTTTCTTGCAATGGGAAATGTATTAGTGTAAAATCCACTCGCTTTTGTCCGTAAATTCAGTGTTTTTCCCTACATTATGAGCAAAGACGACTATATAGTAGTCGAAGGAGTTGTTGTCGAAACTCTACCGAACACACAGTTCAGAGTAAAGATCACCGACCAAAAATTCCCTCACCTAATAGACCATATCGTCCATGCCACAATCTCGGGCAAGATGAGAATTAATTACATCAGAATCCTGGAAGGCGACACCGTTACGGTGGAAATATCCCTCTATGATCTCACAAAAGGACGTATAACCTTCCGCAACAAATAATATGAAAGTACGATCATCTGTCAAAAAAATCTGCAACAAGTGCAAAATCATCCGAAGAAAAGGTGTCATTCGTGTCATCTGCGAGACGAAAAAGCACAAGCAACGTCAAGGCTAATTTACTAACTGAATCACCATATGGCACGTATCGCCGGAGTAAATCTTCCAAAAGAAAAACGAGTTGAGGTAGGGTTAACCTACATCCTCGGAATCGGACGAAGCATGAGTAAAAAAATTCTCACTGAGCTGAACATTGGTCTAAACATCAAAGTTCAAGATCTCACCGAAGATCAAGTCAACAAACTTCGTGAACGAATTAGTAAGATTCAGACGGAAGGAGATCTTCGACGTAAAGTACAGTTAGATATCAAACATCTAGTAGATACCGGAACATACCGAGGACTTCGACACAGACGTGGACTCCCTGTCCGTGGACAAAAAACTCGAAAAAACGCACGTACTCGAAAGGGTAAGAAGAAGACCGTAGCAAATAAGAAGGTAGTAACTAAATAATCTATTTTAATCTCTCCCCATGGCAGAAAACGAAAAGAAAGCACCGGCTAAAGGACCTAAAAAAGAGGCCCCAATCGAATCAACCGCCGACAAAGCGAAAAAGGCCAAGAAATCAAAGAGCAAACGAAAGAGCGTTCCTGAGGGCAATTTCTATATTCATGCAGGATACAACAACACGCTCGTATCCATCACTGAACCAAATGGCAACGTGATCGCCTGGGCCAGCTCAGGATCATGCGGATTCAAAGGAGCACGAAAATCAACACCATACGCCGCGCAAGTAGCCGCAGAAACAGCTACAGAGAAATCAAAAGTGTACGGACTTGAACGTGTACACGTTTTTGTAAAAGGTGGCGGCCCGGGCCGGGAACAGGGACTCCGTGGTATCGTCAACGCGGGATTATCTATAGAATCAATTACTGACACGACTGCTATTCCTCATAACGGCTGCAGGAAAGCAAGAACAAGACGTGTATAGTAATGGTACTCAAGATATGTTCGTACTCTAATTTTAATCATCAATGAAATATACAGGACCAGTTTGTAGACTATGCCGACGAGAAGGAGAAAAACTCTTCCTCAAAGGCGCCCGCTGTGAAAGCAACAAGTGCGCCATCACAAAAGGCCGACCAGGACCGGGACAACATGGTCTCACTTCGGCTACAGCCAAGAAATCAGAATACGCCAAGCAAATGCGTGCTAAACAGAAGGCAAAGCGAATATTCGGCTTAAACGAACGAGCATTCTCTAATTATTACGAACAGGCAGCAGATTCTCAGAAAGTAACAGGAAATGAACTCCTTCGACTCCTCGAGCAGCGTTTGGATAATGTCATTTATCGTTCAGGCATTGCTAGTTCACGAGCTCAAGCTCGTCAGCTCATCGGTCACGGACTTTGCACGCTCAACAAGAAAAAGATAGACATTCCGTCAATTCAGGTAAGAGTTGGTGATGTCTTTGAAGTCAGAGATTCCAAGAAAAGCATGCCAATCCTCAAGGATGCTTCTGCAAAAAAACCTACTGCTCCACGATGGATCAAGGTTGATTTAAAAAGTTTATCAGGTGAAGTAATTGCTCAACCGGAAAAGGATGATTTCGAAAAAACAGTCGATAGTCAGTACATCATCGAGTACTACTCTAAGTAACAGACACCGAAGGTGTCCTGATCCCGTTTTCCCCTTTTCCACCACCTCTTAACCATTTTTACACCATGCATCTCATCCAAGAAGAAATTGGTATTCCAAAAATCAAAACCGTAAAAATTGGTGAAAATCATGTTATCTTCACGCTTACCCCCCTTCCGCCGGGTTATGGTGTGACGCTTGCGAATGCGCTTCGACGTGTATTACTTTCATCTATACCTGGCGCATGCATCACGGGAGCCAAGATCGAGGGCATTAGTCACGAGTATTCAACGGTAAAGGGCTCAAAAGAGAGTGTTTTGGATATGATGCTCAATATGAAGCTGATTGACATCAAGAAAATATCAAAAGAACCATCATGGATCACGCTCGATTGCAGCAAAGAAGGCGTCGTAAAAGCAAGCGATATCAAAACGACATCAGATGTAGAAATTACCAATCCTGATCAATACATCACGACACTGGAAAAAGGTGCAAAACTCCACATGGAACTTCGTGTTGAGAAGGGTGTCGGTTACATTCCGGCCACCGTACGTCAGAGAGAAGAGACTATTACCAACATCGTTACGCTCGATTGCATCTACTCACCGGTCAAGAAGATTCGTTACGATATCGAATCAACTCGTGTCGGCCAGATGACAAACCTTGATAAGCTCACATTTGAGATCAAGACAAACGGATCGATCACTCCGGAAGACGCCATGAAGTTTTCTGCAAATATCCTTCAGTCATACTTCAAGCTCTTCAACGAAGAAAGCATTGTCGTAGAGCCTGAATTTATGAGCGACATCAACACGATCATGACAAAACAGCATGAGGAAGATCAAAAGAAGCCAGCTCAAGAGTCCTATACTCCTATTGAAATCCTCGGATTTTCACCACGCACCCTCAATGCGCTGATCAATGGTGGTATCGGTTCAGTAGAGCAACTCTCACGCTGCACGGAATCTAAATTGACAAATCTCCGTGGATTCGGTAGAAAGGCACTCGGAGAAGTAGCCGCAGCCTTGGAAACAAAAGGATTAAAACTATCGGAAGAATAGACACGTAGCACCAGCGAAGTATCGGATTGCGATTCACAGACACGAAGTGTCCTCTCCCCTCTCCCGTTCCCATTACATTATCTCAAATACTGATCCCCCCATCCCATGCGACATCGCGTCAAAAAATTACAGAAAATCGGAGTAGACAAGGAGCACAGCGTCTCAATCCTGAGAAACATCGCTGTGAGTCTCGTCATTAACGAAAAAATTCAAACAACTCGTCCACGAGCCAAAGCGGTTCAGCCCTATGTGGAAAAGCTCATTACGGCGGCCAAAAAGAAAGATACGCAAAATGCTATTAAATATATCTTCAGCGCCATTCAGCACGAAAATGCTTCTAAGAAAATCATTGAGGAACTCGCAAAACGCTATGCAGATCGAACATCAGGATTCACTCGTTGTCTCCGTGTAGGAAACAGAAAAGGTGACAATGCCGATCTGATTCAATTAGAACTCGTATAAATTTTTCATATTCAAAAAATATAATGACTACTTCAGCTAACAAGACATTTAGACCAAAGAAAACAGATATCACCCGTAATTGGTATCACATAGACGCCGACGGAAAAGTCGTGGGAAAAGTAGCCGTCATGGTTGCCGACCTCCTTCGTGGGAAAAATAAACCATACTTCGTCTCAAATATGGACTGTGGCGACTTCGTAATCGTTACCAATTTGGACAAAGTGGTATTCACGGGCAAGAAGGAAACTGCAAAACAATATATCACGCATAGTGGCTACAAGGGCCACATGAAGTCGATATCCCCTGCCGAACTTCGAGTCACAGGTCGTACGGAGAACATTCTTATCGAAGCGGTAAAAGGCATGATTCCACGAAACAAACTCCGTGATCCAATCCTTGAAAAACTCAAAATTTTCACAGGACCAACTCACACTCACGAAGCACAAAAACCTGTAACCATCGAAGTCTAAACATTCAATTCAACCCTATGGCAACTACCAAAAAAACGACAGTCACGCGAGCGAAGACGAGCGTTGTATCCGCTCCCGTTCCAAAAACAGCAGCTCCTAAAAAAGTAGCAGCTAAAGCAGTAGAAACAGTAGCAGCACCTAAGGCTGTAAAGGCTGAAGTTGTAAAAGAAGCCAAGGTAGTAAAATCAGCAAAAACACCTACGAAAATCCCGGCCCGGACAGGAGAATTTTTCTACGCCGCTGGAAACCGCAAAACATCAGTCGCTCGTGTTCGTCTCTACGACAAGGGTACAGGAACGATCGAAATCAACGGCTTAAAGATTGAAGAATACATCGGTGTTCCAGACAAGCGAGACTCTATCAAGGCTCCACTCCGGATAACAGGACACAGCAAGACATTTGATATTACCGTTAAAACAAGTGGTGGTGGCAAAAGCGGCCAAGCAGACGCTATCCGTCACGGCATCGCCAAGGCACTTCTCGCCTTTGACCCAACCCTTCGTATCACCCTCAAACGTGCCGGCTTCCTTACCCGCGATCCACGTATGAAAGAACGCAAGAAGTACGGTTTACACCGCGCTCGACGTGCACCACAGTGGAGCAAGCGTTAATTTCGGAGCGCGCAAGCGCGAAGAAATGGAGCTGCCACAAGCAGCGAATCCCGCTCGCGATTCTCCTCCCGATTTACTTACAGCAATTCAAAAGACCCTGGAATTCAGGGTCTTTTTTGTAACGTTCTTTTAAGCACGGTCGCAGCAATATGGATCATACGCACATCACTTTGAGCAAATTATTGACTATATCTCAGATAGTAGTGAGGCAAAAAGTCTGGCATGCCAGACTTTAACATTACAATTTATTTATTGAATAGTGCAAGCGTTTCGCGGCTTTATAAGCCCTATTTTTAGGCCTAATGGAAAACTTTTCATATCCCTAAGGCAAAAAGTCAAGGTGTTCCTTTTCCAAAAATTAGGGCTTTTTGAGCTTATTCAAAGCGATGTACATGATCTCTGATTTGCCCACATTACTAAAATTTGCTAGTATACACGCACTATGAAAAAATTCGTCATTTTGCTTACACTCATCCTCAGTCTTACCGGATGCAGTGAAAATCCGATTCCGACTACAACACCTCTGGTCGCAACAGCAAAAACCGACAAAACAACGATCTATATGATCAAACTCAATGATGACGGTAAGACGAAAAACAGTGTGAAAGTTGGATGTGGAGATAGTGCCATTCCGGTGGAAACAACTGGAACGTATGCCTATGACAAAACCGATCCGATCGCCTCTATCAACGCGGCGTTCATGGCACTGGAAAACACGACGGAAAATCAATTTCAAGCGCAGAGTCTGGAAAACCCAATTATCGGCTCAAGTATCACGATTCAATCCGTAGAAAAAAGTAGTGATATCTATATCGTTCATCTCAATGGTAAGCTTACATTTAGCGGCACCTGTGATGTTCCACGCCAACGTGCGCAAATTGAAGAAACCATCAAAAAAGCAGCTCTCGGAAATATCTTTCAAATCGATTTTAACGGAGGCGGTCCAACATGGGATGAAAATTTTAGTTCGAAATAGAGATACGCGACGCGACGACGCTCTAGCAAGAGTGCTTCTTGGGAGAGCTCGTCTTTCTCATCACGATCGTATCCCAATTACTACGATCGTCGGTCATGTATTCCAAGTTTCGGGCTGATGAATGAAGCCGGATTTTGCAATTATTTCAAAATACGGATGCGGCACTTCTCGTAACTGAGGTGATGGCTGGGAAATATCGAGAGGTGACATAGACAAGACAAATACGTATAATATGAGAGCGGTATTATAAAGATAAATATATAATTTGTCAATTACAACAACCCATGCGCTTCGATATTCTCTCCATCTTCCCGGAAATCTTTGATTCGTATCTCAACGAAAGCATGTTCAAACGTGCGAAGGCGAAAAATATTCTCGATATTGAAATTCATGATATTAGGAAGTTTTCGAAAGACAAACATCAAAAAGTCGACGCCATCCCCTACGGCGGCGGGCCGGGCATGGTGATGACGCCGCAACCGCTCTACGACGCGATTATGCACGCGAAGAAGTACAACAAAGGTCCGGTGATCTATCTCTCTCCGAAAGGAAAAATGCTCACGCACAAAAAAGCACAATCCTTAGCGAAAAAACCAGGACTGATTTTGGTGTGCGGACGATACGAAGGAATCGATCAACGCGTAATCGACCTCTGCGTCGACGAGGAACTCTCAATCGGAAAATATGTATTAACCGGCGGTGAACTGCCCGCGCTCGTCGTCCTGGACGCCGTCTCGCGCTTCATTCCCGACTTCGTGGGCAAACACGACTCCGTGGTGGAAGAATCGTTCTCCGAGGCACTGGAGGGGAAAAAAGAATATCCTCACTACACCCGCCCACCCGTCTTCATGGATATGGAAGTTCCTGAAGTTCTCCAATCGGGACACCACGGGAACATCAAAGCGTGGCGAAAAGAAAAATTGAAGTGAAACTCGATACTCTAGAGATATGATTGTATCAAATTCATACCCTCGGCAAGCTGAGCTCTGAGAATATCAATTTCATCGTTCTTATCTGGCGAATTATCAACGAGAAAATCAAACGCACGTTGAATCTCTTCATGACGCTGTCGAATAAACGCAACGTCCTCAGGGGAAATTTTTTCACCCGGGCTTAAGGGGATAATAAGATGATCTTTGCCAAACACCAGCTTGATAAATGCATTCGCAAGTCTCTTATCATTCTGTGGCGTAGGAGCATTTCGCATTGCCATCCACTCCTGCAAATGATCGATATGCCCTTCAGCCGCGGCCAATTTATCAGCCATTCTCGTAAGACGTATCTGCGCGGCCGCGTTGTCGATTCTCTTCCCGCGAATCTGTTCGATCTTCTGAAGCACATTTTCTATACCTCGTAATGCGCTATCCGTTTCGAGCGTGGCAGCCGTCGTACGCACTCCGGAAGGAGAGGTAGGAATATGGGATTCAAGCTTCACGACAAGTTTTTCCTTCGCATCCAACTCCTCATTAGTCACCGAATCATTGAGCTCGTTCAACATCTTCATAGTTTCACGGTCCACAATTTTCGCGAGAAGACCGGTATAGAGCGTTACGGTTTCATTCCCCTCTTCCCGAATTTCATCAAAAAGCACGCGATGAGCAGGCAGAAGCGTTGACTCAAGAGTTCTCAAATCAGCAGCAGGTTGATCCATGGCATCCCATAACGTATTCCACTCTGCCATGCTGAGATCTGCCTTACCGGCTGCGCGGATTTCCTCAAGTTTCGCTCTCACGCCCATAAGACCCTTCTCCTGAATATCAAGATTGCGCTGTACTACGACGGCCTTATTTTTCTGAAGTATATTTTGCGGATTATCACCGGCTTGCGGCTTCATGAGGAGAGCAAGACCGGGAAGAATACGTTCAAGCAAGAGGGCGGCCTCGTCAGGATTAGTGAGAATCTCACGCAAGGCATGTACCTGCTTATTATGATCAACCGCGACATCGGTAGGTTTGGTAAAGACGGTTCTCAAACCTCCTGTTACTTTTTGAAAACCTGTTAGAGCCTTCGGCTCCTGTACAGGTGGTGTCGTAACAAGTTCGCCAATACGCTCATTCAAAATCGCCTCTATCGTCGCCGGCACAACCACTCCACCCGGAGCAACATAATGAGCAAACGGACCTTTGTTGATAACCAGGCAAAGCATGGTGATAATTTTATCCTTGAACTGTTTGGCCCATTCTCCCTGGACCTTCTGGGCATCTTTTCGATCCTTGCCATATCCTTTACGAGTCCATGGCAAGGTGACGAGATCACCGTAAGAAGATGCGATAGCCATAAAAGCGAATAAAAGAGCAAAGAAAACCCGTTCCTGAGCATTCCAATGTTCCATCATGACATCACCGATTTCCTTGAATCCGATGAACTTCATCGGGTCGACTTTTGGTCGATCGGTACTCATCGTAAGCGTAGGAACTTTCCATGACTTACTCTTGGAAGGATCAAAAGTGCCCTTGTACTCTTTCGCCCCCTGAGCAATAGCAAGCATCGCCTTATTCACTTTTTCGTACTGCTCGACACGATTACCAACACCTCCGGACAAATCGGTATTGATTAATTTGATAACTTTGTCAAGTTGATCAAAAATAGCATCAACATCAGCCTGAATCATCTCAGTCGCTTGGGTAAAATCAAGCGCTTTCTTGGAAGACTCAATGAGCGCTAATCGCATTTCAACTTTTTTTGTTTCCGCAACAATGATGGCTTTAACTTCCTCCTCGAACGATACGCCATCCAAAAGTTTGGAACTATCGAGGGCTGCCAGGAGTTTTTTCGAAAGTGAATCCCCGGTGGGCGCGACAGCCGGCTTGCCTTTCTTGGAAGGAGCAGTAGCGGAACGATGATCCAGGAGCCACTGTTTTGAATCAGCATTTTCCATATACACGCTACGTTTCGCATGGAACATAGGACCCGCTCCACCCTTGCCCGTTTCCGACGTAAGAGGTTTGCCATCCGGACCGATACCACCAAGCTCGGCGCTAACAACTTCATCCGCCTGTCTACCAAATTGCTGAGGAACCTTACCTATTTCACCCAATTTTTTTCGTACACACGCCGCGCGGTCATCAATAATTAATTGTATTTCTGACAACTGCTTCTGGTTACTTCGTCGTCCCAGCGCCCAGGTCATCAAGCCGGTAACATTCGTTCCAACATCAAAGAGGAGAATCAGGGAAGCCGCTACCGTAAGCGCGGAACTTCGTGGACTCCGGAAACCATGGCTGATTGTCCTCCCTGTGGCACGTGCCAAATTAATATCATCATCCTGAGCTCGCTTCTCCAAGACTCCCTTGAACTTCATCACCACCTGCGAGAAAGCAATTGCCACCGGAACAGGAATAAATTGTCGAAGGGCCAACATAGTATTAGGTGAGAGCGCAACACCGGACGCATTTTTCGCATACGTAAGGGCGTCACCCGTCCACTCCGTCAACGTCATCCACGAAGTAACCGTCGCCGCAGCGAAAGTAACAATCGTAATTAATCGCTGCATGCCCAAAGAAATATGTCTCCTTTCAATTTCCGGCTGATAATTCTTGGCAAGCACACCGGCATCAAGCACCCGATTATCAATCAAACTGAACGCCTGGTGCTTCATAAAAATCGCCATCATGTCCATGACAAACATACTCGTATCATCTTCGGTAGCCTCACGGCCCTTTACTCGCTCCGCGAAACGGAGAATTCCATCAGAAATATCTCTCTTGAACGCCTCCATATCCTTGATCTCCGCCTTGAACTCCTTTGGAAGATCGTTGATCATCTTCTCAATAGCTCGCGTAATAACCGCCCTATCAATTTTGTTCGGATCGCTCAGCGCAGAAACAAGCGCAGCAACATCGAGCTTCATCTTGTCCGTCAATACGCCTACCTGATTAACATCGAGATCAATACTTGATTTGAACGTTGGTTCGATCGGAGTTGGAGCAGGAGGAGTTGTCATATATGAAAAAATGATAGAGAATTAATGTTAGCGCTTACCTGCCTTATAGGCATCTTTAGTACCTTCGATGAGATCACGGACGATATCGGTATACACACCCATTGTCTTACCTCCAACTGACTCAGTAATATCAATCGTAAGCACATTACGCGATGCATTATATCCTTCTGATTGCGTCGACATTGACGTAGGATTTATATAAACCTCAAGTTTACTAAAAAGTGTTCTCGTAGTTGTTCCCTGTTTTTTATCAATTTCCGCAAGCTCACTTTTCACAAAAGTATATGCGTCTTTGAGTTTATCCATATTTTCCCATACCTGAACGAGGTCATATGTTTCATCACTATAGAGATGTGCGGCATAGGTACCGGCAAGATAACGATCAATATATGCCTTGAATTCTTTACCCGCCATGTGCTCTAAGCGCTTTTTCATGAGGCTCGGAGTCTGAGTGATATCGAGAGCGAAAGTAAGATTTTTGTCCTTTCCGGTTCCTATAATTTCACCATCACGATTAAGAAT
>CALREA010000007.1 GCA_943355055.1 Candidatus Peribacteria bacterium
GCCGTACCGGTACCGGGATAGGGATAGACGAAATATTTATTTGCATCGCAACCAGCCATCGTATTATCCGCACTACCTGTCGATTTATTTTCATAACACCCCTCGCCTCCCGTGGTCTTGTCCGTAGTTTTCCAGGAGATCGTGCCACCGTGAGAATCGGAAATCGTATTATCGACCGCCTCTTTACCGCCATTCATCGCCTTGATGAGATCGGGAAAATCTTTCGGTTTATTTTGAGCGTACAATCCTAATTCCAATCCCAATTGCGCATTCAGCTGCGCCTGATCGGCATATTTGGCACCCTTGGCGATATTTTGGGTACGCACCATGCTCTGCATGATGTCGGCGGTCATGAGCATAAACGCCACCACCATCACCATTGCGATCACCAGGGAGACGCCGGAACGCTTGGTAAGGGATTCGGAGGGATACTGTTTCGTGAGAATTTTTTTGAAGTTTTTTTTGAAAAATGAAATCAACATAAAAATTAATAATTCATCAAATACGAACTCGATATTTCTTCGTGGGGAGTGCTACCTACTTTCCAGGCAATCGTAATGTCGACTTGTATCGAATCTTTGTATATTTTTTTCAAAGTAATTTTTCTGCAAAACGCCGGGACACTGTCAGCGGGTGGGGCCTGATCGGTAGAGAACATAACGCCGTTATAGGCATTATCGGGATCATCGGTTTTGTTTTCATAAACAGCATACGATTTCACAGGGTCAGTGAATTTTTTACACTCATCAAAACTATCCTTATCCTTGCCGGGAATATCCACCACCTCCGCCAGTCGCATATTCATATCCTGAGCCGAGTTCATCACGAGACCGAAGTTTCTGGGAGTTGCGACAGCAAGAGTGTCGGGATTTTGCTTGGCGCACGATTTCGCCGCGAACGTAATATCCCAACAGTTTTTGTCAGTGAAGCGGATCCAGTTGGTATTGCGAATCATTTTCAACGTCTCAAACGCTTCACGGGCCAAATATCTCGCCTGAAATGTCCGGCGTACATCATAACTCGCACGATTTGAATTGATCAGCAGCGATGTCGTCGCCGTCGCAGTCGTAGCCAATACAAACACCGCCACCAGAATCTCCACCAGGGTTTCTCCTGAGCGTTTTTTTGTCGCATGTTTCCTAAAAAAATTACTCAAGAACGCCAACATTGGTATAGAGGGTTAGTACTTTGGTGTAGGAAAGTTGAGGATCGCAATGGCTAGTATCGGTCGCGGCCTCACAGAAAGAAAGCGTAATAGGCTGAGGCGTCGCCGTTTGATTGGTCGAAGAAAAAGTCCCAAACGGAGGGGCATAGGAAAAAGAAATTTTCTCGGCGAACTTGGTGTAATCCCCCGCGGCTTTCGCGTACCAGAATTCAACCTTCGGATTCACGCAGAACGAGTCCATGACAACGATATTGCTTGATAGAAAATCCTGGGCGTTGGTTTTTTGATAGATCAAATTCACATCGTATCCACTCGGGCATTTTTTGATATCGTTTTGTTTTTGGGCGATCACCCCGAAACTTTTGGGAACACACGGTTTATTTCCTTCACAGCTCGCATCCGTAACCAACTTCCCATTCAAAGAATAACTCCTCGCGAGTTCAAAAAAATTGGAAAACTGACGAAAGATGGTATTCACACGGGAAGTGCGCTGAAGGTTCAACATACCCCCAAAAGCACTCGTCGTAATGATCGCCATAATGATCACCACCAGAATAACTTCGATCAAGGTGAAACCGGTTTGCATTCGAATCAATTTCATGGTGAAATTGTAACAAATTATTCAAGAATTTGTAATACATATGTCAGGGTTTTGTTAGAACGGCATGATATGGTCGTAGTGTTCTTTTCAGTATCGTTCTTTGAAACCAGCGGAAGAAACATTACAGCAGACGAAAGTTTCAAACGTAACAAAACTTCAACTGGTCACAAGGATCACACTTCTAAAACCTCAAGCACATGGAGCAAAAAGCTATGAAAACCACGGCACAAGTCAGCAAGATCGACAAGGTTCTTTTCGGTCTTTTCATGCTCTTCTACGTCATGCTCGTTCTCATCACGTCGGCGGTTCTGACGGGGTGCGCGGGCGAGGACATCACCATCCAAGGTGCCTGGACCGAAGAGGAAAATCGGACGGACATCGGCGACACTCAGGTCAATGGTCAGATCGACACTCAGATCAGCAAGCAGGACATCGGCGAGAGCCAAGTCAGCAAGCAAGTAGACACTCAGGTCGGCAAGCGGGACATCGCGCTCGGCACGGTCAACGTCACGGAGGACACCAGTGACAGTCAGGACATTGGCCAGGACAGCACTTCGGACATCGATCAAGACAGTGAATCGGAGGATACTCAAGACATTCAGGACACACAGGACGGCGACGAAGGAGACACGGCACCGACAAACATCGTCATCGCGGATGTGAACACCACGGAGGATGTCGCTTCATCGAACGTGACTGACTCGGTCAGCACGGAATTAAATGAGGAATCGGACGAGGACTCGAATTCGAATGAGGACTCGGTCTCGATAAAGGAGGACTCAAGTGCGAACGACACGAAGCTCGTCGCTTCAGCGGACGTCACGGCGCTACTGGACACGGCATGGGTCAAAGACACGATAAACATCAATGACAGCGAGAGCGCCAAAGACACCAATACGGTCAAAGACGTTGAGAATGTCAAAGACACCGTCGTCACCCAACAGCCCGACATTATCACCATTTCACAGGACATCATCAGCGATGTGAAAGAAGTGGTAAGTAGCATCATGCCGGACATTCCGGACATCATCACGGACACGGGTGTGAGCATCTTCATGGACATCATCACGGACATGTTTCAGCAGAAATCGGAAGTGGCCGAAGTGTTGGGGCAGCCCGACACGACGAACGCGCCCGATACGACAAGTGCATCGGACACGTCAGCTCAAGACATGAATCAGGACACGAAGGTTTTGGTTCCGGATGCGCAAGTCGCGCCTCCTGCGGACATCGCGCAGCTCAACGACGGGACCACCTGGTACACGAGCAAGGAGTACAAGTACAAGGTGCAGTTTCCGTCATGGGTCGAGTCGAGTCAGTTGAAGACGACAGACCTCATGCTGAAGGGCAACGCAGCGAACAAGACCGGCCTGACCAAGCAGCAGTTAGTAAGTATTGGTCATTTCACGTTGCGTACGGAGTTCGAATACTATCCCGATTACATGACGTACGACGGGTGGTGGAAGAATCTGTACGGCAAGCCGGACGAGGTGGTGACGTATCAGGGTCAGACCCTCAAATACCACTCGATCGACAGCGGTGGCGGGTTCACTCGGTACACGTACGTGAAAATCGGAAAGATTGGTTCGTTACGCATCGAGATGAGCTTCAGCATGCCCGAGTACGCCTACATCGAAGGTTTCGAAGAGAAGGCACTCGAGGTTCTCTACATGGTCACCAAATCCGCGCAGGCGGTCAACTAGAACCGCGCCCAAGGGGCGCTACAGAGGAGTCAGTCATGCTTCACAAGCATCCAAAAGATAATGTTCCGTTCATCATCAAGGTCATTCTGTTCATCGGCATCACGTTGATGTGGGTGGGTAGTGGCCATGCGATCGCGCCCGAGTTTGAGAAGTACAAGATCACGATCACCGATCCGCTTTTCGAAGATTGGACGGATGGGACCTACAGCCAGTTTGGCGGTACGGCGCTCTACGACGTGAACAAGACCATTGGCCTGATCAACGACATTTGTGGGACGACCGATGGCGATACGCGTGGTCGCGCCTACGATCAGCATCACGGCTGGGATCGTAACATTCCCAACGACGTCAACGGTCAGTACACCGTCTTTGCCATCGCCCCGGGCACCGTGGAAATGGTGTTAGGGGGTTGTAACAAGGGCGACAAAGGGTGCAATGACGGCGCGGGCAACATGATTAAAATCCGTCACAATGACAAGGTCGTTTCCAAGTACTTCCATCTGAAGAAGGGCACGATGTTTGTCAAAAAGGATCAGTGGGTGGATCGGTTCCACCCATTGGCCTACGGCGGCAGCACGGGTCAGAGTACAGGCGAACACGTGCATCTCCAAATTGAGGTCGATGGGAAGTCCGTCGATCCCCTCAGTCTGGCGGGTGACTGGAAGCCTCCGCTCATCTTCAGCCTGAACAAGTGCAACAGCGACCCGCAGCATAATTTGGTAAGCTACACCTCGCTCTTCGACTACGCGAAAAATATCACCGCCCCCTACCGCGACAACGCAATCGGTCAGGGCTACACGGTGAAAAAGGAACTCTCGTGGATTCTGGATAGTGGTGGTGCGATGGAAAAAGAACTGCTCGTGGAGGTATATGAAAAGGACGGCAAAAGTAGCGCCCAGATCTACGACCTCATCGGACACGCTCCAGCTCCTATCACGCTCGCAGAGCCGATTTACGCATGGTGGCAGAGCAACTTCAACGTCATCGTCGTGGGAAAACCCATCGCCAGCACCTTCACGGTGGCGACCGTTACATCAGAGGTTCTTTTTGAAAAAAAGATTCTCGTCATGAGCGGATACGGCGGCGGTACGATCAAGCAGGACCAACCATACCCCGAAGGCGCTTGCCCGGGAGCATTCTCGGACGGCTGGAAGGGCGGGAAGTCATATGCGGTGGTGACCGCCTTCAAGAAAAACGGCGGCATCAACAAAGTAGGCAACGCCACAGGGAAAGATTCGCAGACTCCGTACGTGCACGAGTGGAATACGACAGGATACTTTCTCCAAGATTTCATTGGAGGAGGGTACGGGAGCTGCGGGATCATGCTGCAGAACACGAGTGATGATTTTCAGGCCTTCCTGATTCGTGGCACGATGTGGAATGTATATCGGGCAGCCGGAAACGGTCCGACGAAGTTTGGTTATCCGTTGGGTGATCAATATTTCGATTCGACATTCAATGTCACGCGTCAGGACTTCGAAAAAGGCCTCTCGATTCTCGACACGGGAGAAATCATCGCGACCACGGTCACCTGTCCACAGGTCGACGCCGGCTCAACCGGCGCGACATGCAAATGTGCGGGCAACACCAAATCACTTCCCTGTGGCGACTGTGGCAACCAGCAATGGACCTGCCAAAACAACCTCTGGGTAGTCAACGGTATCTGCGCCGGACAAGGGGCATGCGTGCCGGGGAAAATAGAAGAAGTGGCATGCGGGTGCGGCGGAAAGATGACGCGCGCCTGCGACAACATGTGTAAGTGGGACGAGTGGAGCTTCTGTAACAAACTCGCCTCGAAGGAAATCTGCGACAAAATCGACAACGATTGCAACGGACAGACCGACGAGGGCGTTCTCAATGAGTGTGGCGGCTGCGCGCCGCTCTACAAGTCTCTCGGAAGCGGATGTGGCACGTGCAGCACCTATCAGTGCGACGTGACGAAGGAAAAACTCAATTGCGTCTCTATGGCAGTCTGCCAATCGGGCAAGGTAAAGACCGAACCCTGTGGTACCTGTGGCGGCACGCGAAGCGCCACCTGCAACAACTGTCAGTGGAGCGCGTGGTCAGCATGCGACAAGACCCCCTCTCCGGAAAAGTGCGACCAGCTCGACAACGACTGCAACGGACAGACCGATGAGAATAATGTCTGCTGCTCGCAGCAGTTAGAAATCTGCAACGGAAAGGATGATAATTGCAACGGGCAGACCGACGAAGGGGTGCTCAACGAGTGTGGTGGCTGCGCGCCACTCACGATGAAGGTTGGGAGTCCATGCGGCACGTGTGGTAATTATCAGTGTGACGTGACGAAACAGAAGCTCATCTGCGTCTCCACGGCAGTTTGTGAATCGGGCAAGGTAAAGACCGAACCCTGTGGTACCTGTGGCGGCACGCGAAGCGCCACCTGCAACAACTGTCAGTGGAGCGCGTGGTCAGCATGCGACAAAACTCCTTTCCCGGAAAAGTGCGACCAGCTCGACAACGACTGCGACGGACTCACCGATGAGGATAATGTTTGCTGCAAGCCATCACCGGAGGTATGCAACTATCAGGATGACAACTGCAACGGACAGACCGACGAAGGGGTGAAAAATCTCTGCGGCGGCTGTTCGTCACTCAGTGGTCAGCCTGGCACGAGCTGTTCAAACGGTGGAACGTGGCAATGTAACGGGAGCGATGGAGTGACATGCAACGGGCAGCCTCCTCCCCCCCCTCCGCCAAACAAAAACGAGTGCGGAGGTGATTCGTCTCTCACGAACAAGCCGTATACTTCTTGCGGATTTTGCGGAACCTACCAGTGTAGTGGTGCCAACTCGACCACGTGCACGGGACAGGGAGTCTGCTCGCCGGGAGTGACGGCTCAACAGAGCTGCGTCGTCAATGGAGTATGCGGTAGCGGTAGTGGGGCACAAACCAATAGCTGCACCGCGCAGTGCCAGTGGCAAACCGGAAGCTGCATCGCATCAGGCGGTGGGCAACAGTACAAGTTCGACACGCAAAAGGTCTGTGGCGCCAAGTACTGCTTCCGGATCGACAGCATCAGTAACGGCATCGGCTACGGCAAAATCAGCAAGCCAAACGCCCTGGCCTTCGGCAGTTTTCCCATGGAATGGTTCGTCACGAACGCGACGACGGGCCAAACGATGGGAGCTCCCGTCGGTTCCGGATGTCAATCAACCTTCACCGGTCTGTACGAAGGGACAATTACCTTCAAGCTGACGACCGTGCAGGGTACGAGTGCCGTGTACATGGAGACATTTTCCAACACGGCCTGCAAAGACTACGACAAGACTCCCACGGTCAACATTCAAAAATGCTACTAGTGTTTCTTCCGCTCTTCAAACGGACTTCTCTGAAAAGAAAATAGCCACGGCGTGACTACGACATATGGAGCGCAACTTCTCTCTGTATCGTCCACGTCCCCACACGCTATCCTCTACGAGAAGGATGCGGTTTCTACACTTCTAAAGAAGAATGCCTCATCGTACCGTTCCTCAACTCAAGCTCCGTGCAGCACGCCTCAAAAACGTCTGCACGGAGCCTCTTTCTTCAGGCCGATTCCATCGCAATCCGATTTCGTAACAATCCACATCCTATGCCCACCTCAGTCTTGACCAAACAGCCTTATGTACGTTATAATGTACATATGAAAAAAACATCTCCAAAACGTCAGGCGAAATCCACAAAATCAACAAAATCAACACAGCAGAAATCCATGCTCTCGGCAACCAATGCTCGTCGTGATTTTTTCAAACTTATTCAGATGGCTCAACAACCCGGCAGCCAAATCACCATCACGGTCGATGGCGAGCCGAAGGTCACCATGCTCTCATACGATGACTACGAAGGCCTCATGGAAACACTCGAAATCATGTCCGATCCTGAACTCGTCAAAGGCATAAAACAGGGAATAAAAGAAATGAACCAGGGGCTTGGCAGACCGTGGGAAGAGGTAAAAAAAGAATTAAACATTCCATGACATGTATAAAATTATCATCCAGCCAAATGCTGAAAAGAAGCTCGCAAAACTTCCTAAGCATTGGCAATTAAAAATCGGTCGTGCGATAAATTTGCTTACGATAGATCCTTTTATCGGTAAGAAATTGCATGGCGATCATCGAGGATCCCGAGTGCTTCGTGCCTGGCCATATCGAATTATCTACACCATAGATACTCATCGTATTATTATCCATGTTCTCGATCTCGGTCATCGCAAGGATATTTATCAATAATATCTTTACCCAACCCTCTCCAACGGCGCAATACTCAGCGCTAATTTTTTCGTGCCTACCGAAGGATTTTCAAATACGACCGTAATGATACCTCCGACAATATTCAAAACAATACCATCGCCAAAGACCGGATGACGGACACGATCTTGTTCGGAGAATGGCGAATCGACGTCCTCCATCGGCACCATTCGTACTACACGAGATTCATCAGCAGATGAATTTGATCCCGTTCCCGTATTCGTTCTACTTTGACCTAGCCCCCCGTGGCCTCCGTAACTCCTCCCTCTGCCCTGGTACATATCTTCCAGCTTGCCCATTTCATCACTAATGCCACCCGCCTTTCGCAGGGCACCTGTATTCAATGCTGCCGTAGACAGATAATTTCGTTCAATCAGCGTTTCCGGAATATCTTCCACGAACTGCGATGGAGAGTTTGATTTGTATTCTCCATACAAGAGTCGCTCTTGTGCATGTAGCAAATACAATCGCTCGCGAGCTCGCGTCACCGCCACGTACATCAAACGGCGCTCTTCTTCTAGCTGATCTGATTCCAATAAACTTCGACTGCTTGGGAAAATTCCCTCTTCCAGCCCAACCACGAACACGTGGGCGAACTCCAATCCTTTCGCCGCGTGAATTGTCATAAATGTTACGGAATTATCTTTCTCCTCAACCTGATCCGCATCGGAAATCAGAGCGACCTCTTCCAGGAAAACCCGCAGAGACATGCCAGCCTCCAGGCCATCATACTTCTTCGCCACGGAGACAAGTTCACGCACGTTTTCCAATCGCTCCTCGCCTTCAGACGTGCCATCAGCGAGAAAGTCACGGTACTTCGCATCCTCCATCACGTGTTTAATCACACCGGAAGCGCTACACTCGCTTGCCACTTGTTGTAGTGAGCGAATTAATTTCGCGAAACTCAGCAGTACATCCGCCTTCGCTCCCAGATCAGGAATATGATGCGCCTGTTCCATCGCGGCAAAGAGCGTCATGTCATACGCCGCCGCAAACGTCTGCAAAATCTCCAACGTCTTCGCGCCAATCTTCCTCGTAGGCACATTGATAATACGCATCAGGCTCACGGAATCGCGAGGGTTCACGATGAGTTTTAAGTACGACATGATGTCTTTAATTTCTTTACGATCATAAAATCTCGTACCACCGATAATTTTGTACGGAATACCATAACGCAAAAACATTTCTTCCATGACGCGCGACTGCGCGTTCGTTCGATAGAGAACGACGAATTCTTTGTACGAGGGAGTCTCGTAGGTGCGCAAACGCGTGAGAACTTCCTCGGCGACCATCTCGCCCTCATGACGCTCGTTGCGCGCCATCCACACCTTCACCGTTTCGCCGCTATCTTTCTCCGTCCATAGCTTTTTGTCCTTTCGCTTGCGGTTTTTCGAGATCACTCCGTACGCCGCATCCAGGATATTCTGTGTCGAACGATAGTTCTGATCCAACGCCACCACTCGCGCCTGCGGATAATCTTTTTCAAAATCCAAAATATTTTTGATCGTCGCCCCACGCCAGGAATAAATGCTCTGATCATCATCGCCGATCGCGCAGATATTTTGGTACTTCGCCGCCAGCAAATTCATCAGAACGTACTGCGTATGATTTGTATCCTGATACTCATCCACCATGATGTACTGGAACTTCTCCTGTAACTCCGCCAGCACATCCGGAAATCCGCGCAGCAGTTCAACCACATTCACCAGTAGATCATCGAAGTCCATCGCCCCGTTTTTTCGCAAATGCTTCTGGTACGGCCCATAGAGTTCCGCCACTTTTTCCGTAAAAAACGAATCGGTATATTTCGAGTACGCCTCCGGCCCGATCATCTGACTTTTCGCCCCCGAGATCGCCCCCAGCACCGCCTTCGGATTCATCTTTTTGTCATCCATCTGATGTTCAGCCATCAACTGCTTCATCAAAATCTGCTGATCATTGGCATCATAAATCGTGAACTGATTTTCATAATCCAACAGGTGCGCGTACTTCCGCAGCAACCGCACGCACACGGAATGAAATGTTCCCATCAGAGGGAGCGCTCGCGCTGCCTCGGATCCCGTTCCCTCTCCAGTTCTCTCCATCCATTCCGGCTGCATCTTCACCCCCAACAGTCTCCCCACTCTCTCCTTCATCTCCTTCGCCGCTTTATTCGTAAACGTCACCGCCAAAATATTCCAGGCTGGCACGCCCATTTCCTGAATCAAATACGCGATTCTGTGGGTCAACGCCTTCGTCTTTCCCGAACCCGCCCCGGCAATGACCAAAAGCGGCCCTTCCGTACACGTAACGGCTTCCCTCTGCCGATCGTTCAATACATCCAATAAAGTACTCATAGTAGAGGCAGTATACCAGAAAAATAAAGTAGACAATACTCTATTCTCTCGTCTCTCCGGTATAATCAACCATCGCAAGTATGGATTGAGTCGCCTTCACGAAATTGGCACGCAGATTGGCTACTCCGCGAGTGGCATGAGCCGGAGGCATAGTGAAGTTGCCAACTCTGGCGCTGACCAGTTGGCGAAGCGCGCCAAGATCCTCAACGTCAAAGGACATATAATGCGCTCGATCATGACCATTACGTTTTTGAAGAGCCTGATGTGAAGGAAGCGTGATATTCGCAAGGGGTGAGTGTTGAAAAAGTCGAAAGGCCTCATCCGGTCCACCGAGTTGAGCAATAGTCTCTTTCATCTCCCTCCAGAGCGGAAAAAATGAATCAGGATTTGCATGGATGCTATAGGCGATCATCGCACCATCGATTGCAACATGATCAGGCATAAATTGAAAATCAGGCCGGAACAAGAGAGATAGAGCTTCATCGGTCGACTGAGCTGATGACGGGAGGGAGGATGGTGAAAGCATAAATGCGCAGATAGAAAATGGAAAATCTAAAAAAACTCTACATTAAATTTTATTTGAGTCAATATTTATTTTTGTACTTTTCGTGAATTCGGTCAACGATATTTGCCAGGCCGGGGGCATGGAGTATGTACCCCAATCGATATCGCTTTTGATGTCTTTTTGCTGTATATTCGGAGAGCGATGCTTAGGCCTAATGTCAGATATCTTATTTTCTTTTATCTTATCGCATTATGAAAAAGCAAAAACAGCTCACTATACGTATGGATCCGGAACTTTACGAGCTGGCACAGGGAAAATGTGACGATAAGTTTGGTATCGGCTTAAGCTCCTTAATCAAAGTTTTTTTATAATCTTTTGTGACGCAAAAGGGGGTTGGATTCTATATTGGCGATGACGATCTCTGTAATCTTTTTGCAAAATGGTTGATAAAAAAGCGTTTTGACAAAGGGAGAAGTGGCGGTAGTCATGACTTCGGGCCGTACCTCAAGGATCTCTATGATTTAGGAAGCGCGAAAAAGCTACCATAATAATGAGTAGCGGGATCGCAATCCCCCAAGGGGCAACTCTGCTGAGCCGCCGAAACCTCCCCCGGAGGGGTACCTCTGCTGAGGCATCGGTGTCTGCTGGAGGCGGCAGTCGGAATCGGACCGACGCGTGGAAGTTTTGCAAACTTCTGCCTTACCACTTGGCTATGCCGCCATACCAACTACATAAGCCTATAAAGCTCGCCAATAGTAGCATGCGCCACGTGACGAATCAACCTTAGTCATGAATCACGACGGGAGTGCCAACTTCAGTGAAGTCAAAGACAAACTGAGCATCGGAGGGGAGGAAACGGACGCATCCATGACTTCGAGGAGTGCCGATGTGATCAAGAGCCTCGGACCAGAGAGAGTCGGAGGCGAACCACTCGACAGGAACCACTTCGCCCAGCGAGAGAGCGCGTCGGATTTTATTACGCAATGTAGCATTTCCCAAACTGGGCAATGCGTGAAATCCGTATCCAATGAAGCTGGTTCCTTTGCCATCGCGTATGAGACCTTGGAAATTCGGCATAATATAGAACGGCGATGCGCCGCCAATACGAACCTGTTCTTTGAATCCGACATGGTAGTTTCCAACGGGCGTTGGTGTTTTTTTCGCACCGGAGCTCACGAGAAATTCTCGAGCGACGTACTCGCCCAGCATGATTTTTGAGCGCTGCTGAGAGAGATCTATATCCACGCTTCTCGGCGCCAAGAGATCAATCACACTCGCGCCGACAGAGCTATTGAGGAAGTTCATTTTCTGAAGAAGCGTTGATCGATCATAGGGTGAGCCAACCTCGATATCCAGATATGATTCAGTATTAGGAATCCACTTCACGCCCGGGACAAGAATGGAGAAATACTCACGATAGAGATCTTCTTCGGTAGGAGTTTGCATATCGAAACTAAAAATACCTTCTTCACCGGGATTTACACGAGGGGTGGTGAGGGAAATGCGATTAGAGTCGGCCCATCCGCTACCGCTTGTCGCGCTATAAAAACGGCTTACACGATCGAATTCACGAGCTGTTCCCAGTTGCACAATATTGCCTTTGCATCCTGCTGCATCAGAAAACCATGGCATATTGCCATCATTTTTGTACACCACGGAAACATGAATCAAATCGCCGGTCGCGGCGGAAAATGACTGACTCTGCGTGACGGATGTTGCTTTGTAGAGAGGCTTATCAGGCGTGACGAACGCGCAGTCAGTGACGATAGGCTTTATGATTGGTTCAGAGACAGGACTCTCAACCTTCGGTACAGGAAGTTTTTCCGGCTCCACGGGTTTCAAATCACTTGGGGTAAGGTCAGTGGAATCCCCCGCGAGATCGGGAATAATATTTCCATCACTGACATCATAGGCGAGTGCTTTACCGATATTCTGAATAGATCCTTTTTTTGCAAGTGATTGGACGTAAGCGGAATTTTGAATCACCGACGTCTGGAGCCCCGCACCTTTCAGGTTCTCACTTACGTTTCCGATTCCCACGCCTGCTACAAAAGCTACGGCAAGCAAGATAGAGGTATGTCGATATAAGGGTGTTTTTTGATCCATTGCAGAGGTTTGGTTGTATGTTTATGTTAGACTCATTATAATACATTTTAAGCATAAAGTCAAACAAAGATTTGACAAATAACAAAATAAAGATAAAATAAGCACTTAACCATAAAATCTCACAATATGTCATTCAATATAAAAGACAGTTTGTTGCTAACCGGTACCGTCGCGGCAATCTCGTTCGCAGGATGGAAAGCAAATGAGGCGCAGGGGCCTGGCCCGCAGCCACAGTACGCATACGGCACCCCGGAGGTGAACGAAAGGGTAAATAATGAGCTGATAGCGACGTCAGTCCAGAAGTGTCTCGAATCAGGTACGATCGACGGGAAGAAGTTTAGGGAAGACCGCAGAGCAATTTTAGGTTCGAGAGAGGGCAACCTTCGTATACTTTGCCAGCAGATAAAGGACGTGAGGGATAGGGTATTTACCGTACAAATTGGTATTGACGCGTATATGACTCGTGACGGACAGGTATATTTTCGAACAGGAAATATCGTCCCGGTAAAGGATGAATAGTTGCTTCCCCTCATGCAGAGATATCCTTTCTAACGAAGAATTCGTTCATATATATCTATACCCAGATTTCCCGGCGCGCCAGCGCTCACCTTCGATTGAATATTTTTTTGATAGTCGATGGTGAGTACATCCAATCGTTCCATGGCGACCCGATACGCGTCTCGAAATGGCATGCCTTCGTCTTTTACGAGGTCATTGACAACATCAGCCGCAAAAATATCTTTCGAAATTTTTGATAATATTATCTCCGTGTTTGGCGTCAGCGCATCCAACATTTTTCCAACAATCACAATACTGCTCGTAGCGATATCAAACGCATCGAGCATCGCTTTTTTTACAAATTTCAGATCTTTATTGTATCCGGAAAGTTGATTTTTCGTCACGTCCTGAATCTGATGCTGAAGCGAAATCACGACACTCACCTGCCCGCGCAACACTTCCATATAATCCATATTTTTTTTCTGCGGCATGATGGACGAGCCCGTCGTCATGGAATCGTTCACTTGAAAATATCCGAACTCTCTCGTGGTAAAAATAATCATATCCTGCGCAAATCTTCCCAGCGTAAGCATCAGCTGAACCATCGCTTCCAGAGCCATACTTTCGAATTTTCCACGACTCGTTTGGCAATACAGAGAATTCATCTGAACGTGAGCAAAACTTAGTTCTTTCGTCGTGAGTTCTCGGTCCAGAGGAATCGCTACGCCAAATCCGGCCGCCGATCCAAGTGGATTCTTGTCGATGGCACTCGTCACCAATCCTACAAAATTTTTATCATCAATGAGACTTTCTACAAACGAACAAAAGTAATGTCCAAGCGACGAAAGCATCGCCTGCTGAGAGTGCGTATACCCAGGAAAAGGCACATCCTGATGCGCTTTTGCCATCTGTAGGAAATGTTTTGCCAGTTCGCCGATATCTTCGCCAAGACCGGTAAGTGCCTCTTTCATATACAATCTCGTCGCCACTAAAACTTGATCGTTTCGACTTCTTCCGGTGTGAATTTTTTTCCCCGCATCGCCGCATTTCTCCGTAAGGAATCGCTCGATCGCGCTATGGCAATCTTCGTCGGCCACCGTCACGGAGAACTCCCCTTTTCCATATAAATCCAAAATGCAATCCAGTCCTTTTTGAAGACTTTCATTTTCTTCCTCGGTCAAAATGCCAATACTATGAAGCATCTTCGCATGAGCCTTCGATGCGGCGATATCGTAGGGTATAAGCGCATTATCAGGCACGCCTTTGCTCACGAGATACTGCTCGTTGAACGCATCCGTCGCCATGCCTTCTTTTTTTTGCCAGATTTTTTTCATACGTAGAGTGTAAAAAGAGAGTTTAAGAAACATGAGCCAAATAACAGGCAATCTTCTCTAGTTGTATATCCTTTTTTGGGAAAATGATAAAGGAATCTCGTTCTGCTCGGATCTCTGTGCCGCCATCATTACCAATAATTTCATCCTTCATTACCGCATCAAAATTGTTAAAATCGCGAGAAAATACAAACGATGTAGATTGGGGAACTACGTGATTATAGATCGTTAGGTGTTTGCTGCTAGTAGTATTTTCCGGCTGCACAAGGCCAAAATCACAAGCTCCCGTTTTTTGGAGGAAAAGTTTCACGCGGAAGAGTACATCATCAATGGCATGCGGATCCTTGTGCCAACCTGACTCAAATGTAATTCCAATTCCTCCACGGCGATCCACAAAATTATCAGCAGACGTTACGAGATCGTCCGGTGTAAAATTCGGCGAAGCAGAAACAATATAGTGAACCCCCATGAGAGTGGCGAGTGCGATATGTTTAGCATCCGGCTCGCAGTAAACAAAAGGAACAGATGGCTTGATCGTGGAGTGTATATCTAATAAATAACAACTCTCGGAGAGCGCGGGAACGATTTCGGCAATGCGTTTTTCTTCGATATTATCGCCCGGAGAAATAACGTCACGATTGATGCCAAAAAGTCTATTCATATCCGTATCAATAAATCGCACATCTTGCCTATAAGCTTCAGGATTCCCCAGAATGAGATAGACATCGCTTCGCAGATCTACAGATGCGAGAAGGCCCTTCAGCTCCTCCAGAATTGCCGCACCAATACGTTCATTCCCATGAATGCTTCCCATGATGCACACGGGTTTATCGGACTGACCATTTCCGGGAAAATGGGTAACGCCCTCGATATGTTCGAAAGATTGATCTGGCTTCATGGCGGCAAAATAAAAATATAATGCTACTCATTGCTATAAATTTGCTTTTCATCGTCCATAATAATCATCGTTCCCGCGCCCCGTTTGGTATAAATTTCACCCAAGAGACTATGGGGAGAAAGGCCATTAAGGATATGAACACGCACTACGCCACGCTTCACGGCGTCGATACAATTTTCCAGCTTCACTTTCATACCACCCACAGCAACGCCCTTCTTGATGACGTTTTGAGCATCAGTACAGGTAAGCGTACGTAGTAATTTTCCATCTTCCACCACGCCGTCGGTATTCGTGAAGAGTACCATTTTTTCCGCCTTTACCGTACTCGCAATTTCCGTAGCGATCGTGTCGGCATTGATATTGACGATAGTGCCGTTATCCGTTACACCAAGCGGAGAAACGACGGGAAGATAGCCAAGTTTCATGAGGTCGAAGAGAACCTGCGGATTCACTTTTTTTACATCCCCCACGAATCCATAATCAAATTCTTTTTTCGAACGCATTGTGACATCGAGCAAATTTCCATCCAATCCACTCACGCGAAGGCCCTTCATCTTAAGCTGTTTCATCAGGCTCAAAATTTCCAAATTCAAACTTCCGCCATAGAGCATTTTTGCCACTTCCAAATCTTTTTCCCCTGTCACGCGTCGGCCATCCTTCTTCACGGGCGCATGGCCGAGTTGCCTGGAAAGACGATCCGCTTGCGGTCCGCCGCCATGGACCAGCACCACCATAATGCCATGTTCATGGAGATTTTTGATATCAACGAGAATACTTTTCAAAATCAAGGACGACGCAACCACCTCTCCGCCAATTTTCAAAACGAAAACTTTTCCGGCGAATTTGTGGAGATAAAAATGTTTTTTATTCTGAGCCATATATTAATGTTGTGAAATAACGGAAGAAAAAATTTCCAAAAACGCATCAATATCCTCATCGGTAATGACGAGCGGTGGAGTGATACGCACCACAGTTTTTCGGCTAGAGGAGCCGATAATCAAGCCTTGATCCAGACACGCCTTCACGAGCCACGTGACATCACTGTCGAATTCAACGCCCAGCAACAGTCCCATTCCCAGAACATCTTTCACGCCGGGAATCCCGCGAACGCCGTCCACGATTCGTTTCGATTTTCGTGCAACTTCCTCCATAAAACCATCGGAAGTAAGCGTGTTGAATACCGCCAATGATGCAGAACAAGGAATTGGTCCTCCTCCAAACGTCGTCGCATGATCGTAGACCTCGACGCGTTCCGCAACATGACTTGCCACAATCACGGCGGAAAGCGGCAGCCCTGCGGCGATTCCCTTCGCGGTAGTGATAATGTCCGGATGAATGCCGATCGCTCTGGAAAACCACACATCCTTCCCGTTTCGACCGCATCCCGTCTGCACTTCATCAACAATAAACAAAATCCCCTTCTCCTTACAAAACGCTTCCAATTCATGATAAAACGACAATTCGGCCATGTACATTCCGCCGATACTTTGAATCGGTTCGCAAATCACCGCCGCGGTATCTTCATCATACAAACCCTTTACGCTTGCAATATCTCCCAGCGTCGCAAACGACGTATACGAAGTAATATTCGGCTCAAATTTGTGATACGACATCACGCCGGTAATGCCGATATTCGCGATCGATCGGCCATGAAACGCATTCGTAAATGAAATTATTTTTTTCTTTCCGGACAATTTCCTCGCAATTTTCACCGCTGCTTCGTTCGCTTCCGAACCGGAATTCGTGAGATAAATTTTGTACGAATCAGGCAATAAGGTACTCGCAATTTTCTCAGCCAATTCCGCCGCAGGCGCAGAATAAAATATATTCGAATAAAACGTCATCGCATCAGCTTGCTTTTTTATGGCTTCAGTAACCGCAGGATGGCACTGTCCCATCGAGCAGACCGCGTGCCCGGCATAGAAATCCACATATTCTTTTCCGCCATCATCCCACAAACGCGCACCTTTTCCTTCCACTAATGTAATCGGATATCGCTTGTACACATTCAGGCTAAATTCGTTATCTTTTTCAACAGTGTTCATGGCAATTGTATTTAAGGATAGAGAGGTAACAAGAGGTCCAATCCGCGCGTTTCATCCAGTCCCATCATCAAATTCATATTTTGAACCGCCTGTCCGGCCGCGCCTTTGACGAGATTATCGATCACCGATTGCACAACGATTGAACCCGAAACCTTCGTCACGGAAATATCGCAATAATTTGATCCGACCACATCAGCAAGGGCAACAGATGGCTTTACTCTGACGAAAGGCTTATCCGCATAATACTGAGCCACATGCTCCTGTAATTGCTTTTCATCGAGCGATTGGAACTTGTCCTTGGCACCACAAATAAATATCGTCGCAAAAATTCCTCTCGTAAAAGGACCACTCGTTGGTACCATCAGAATCTGATCGGTCGAAACGCCGAGCGTCTGCGCAATTTCCGGAAGATGCTGATGTGAACCGACTTTGTAACTTTTCATATTATGGGCACGAACCGGATGATGCGTACTTTCGCAGGGGGCTTTTCCCGAGCCGCTGGAGCCGGTAATAGCCATGACATTCGCCTTCACATAAGCGCCTTCAAATGGCAGAAGGGCGAGCGAAATCGCCGTAGCGAAGCATCCGGGATTGGCAACGCAATCCGCCCCGATGAGAGATTCTTTATTCAATTCGCTTAATCCATATACAAATTTTTCTGCTCCTTGAGCATACTGATGTTCCGCTCCGTAATATTTCTGAAAATCTCCCATATTTTTCAATCGGAAATCTCCGGACAGATCAATAATTTTCGTTTTTCCGATAATACGTGGAACAATAGTTTGAGAAATCAAATGTGGCAGCGCGAGAAACACAACATCGCTTTCGCTAGCTGCCTGCTCATAACTCACGCCCGAGAGTGGATACGACCCGCTACCCGCAAGATGCGGATACAGCTGCGCCAAATCGCCATCTTTGTTACTGGCGGAAATGAGATGTTTTATCTCAACATCAGGGTGTGCTTTGAGTATTCTCAAGAGTTCAAGCCCGGTATATCCGGTGATGCCAATGATTGATACGGTAATTTTTTGAGACATATTATTTTGTAAAACAGTGAGTAGAAAGATATTCAAATAATTCCTCGCTACGCTGGAATGCATTGAAACCCGGAAGATGCAGGGTATCTTTTACGAAACTTACACCAACGCTATTATCCGTAACCGGTCCGGAAATGACATCAAGTGGCGCGCCAATTTCAGCGCATACTTCAGCCAATTTCACGGCGCCAGCCGGATCATAAGCACATCCGATATGAGCCACGATGTTGCGCTGAATTTCAGGATCTTTCAAGCATGACATCACGCCATACTCTCCAAAAATTCCATCACCAAATTCGATGACAATATAATCCGGCGCATCTTTTGATAAATAATCAATCGCGCCCTTCGCCACTGCAACCGCATCTTTTTGATGAACGGTTGATGGGAATCCCGCATCCAAGAAAGAAACCACCGTTCCAGCTCCATAATCCCGCATACTCTCAGTATCTCTCATGGCGGCAACACCTGCGAGTTTCGCGCCAAATACCTTGAGCCGTGCGCGCTTGGCATGCTTGATAATTTCACCGGCCACGGATGTTTTCCCTACATTCATACACGTTCCACTGACCACAATGAGCGGCGCAGAAGCGCCTAAATGATCCATTGGAGAAAATAAAACGTAATCTTTGATATTCACGGCCTTGCCATTTTTCATGACCGCACCGAGAACTTTTACCTTCAACGCATCGCCAACTTCTTTGATATTCGCACTCATGCAGAGTCCCGAAACTCCTCCCAAATTCAGCACATTAATCGTATCGCCGACGGCAACGCTTTCCGGAACCTGACCAACGAAACCACGGAGAGCCTGTCTATTTCCCAATGCTACAGCCAAAATATCGCCTTTATGCATGGTGGATAACCTTCCGGAAACCAGCTCGAGCTGGTTATATACTTTCTTATCTTCCAAAACTTCAACGGCCAAAACGGCGCCTTCACGACAGTCAATCTGGGGAGATATTTCCACATCGAAACCAATATTAGCGTTCTTCACAACGGAAGCAATTTTATCGAGAATAATATTCATGGGAGAGAGTGTAAAAAAATAACAAAAAAATAAATAAAAGTTTATGACAAAATATGCCGCAACAGAGCCATTTGTGACCACATGCGATTTTCCGCTTCTTGAATAATGAGGGAATTTGGGCAGTCCAATACGCCATCACTTACTTCAACGTTTCTACGTACTGGCAGGCAGTGCATAAATTTTCCATTATTCGTAACAGCCATTCTTTCACTCGTTACTTGCCAGTCAGCATACTGATTTCTCATTTCTTTTTCCTTGGCCCAATCTCCAAAATGCTCTAAAGAAAGCCAACTTTTCTCACATACAATATCCGCTCCAGTGAGCGCTTCCATCTGATTATGCACCACCTGAAATGATCCTCCTCCATCTTGTGCTAACTTCGACGCCTGTGCCATGACACCAGCATCCAATTCAAATTCTTTCGGACAAGCCAAAACAACGTCCATGCCAAACAATGCCGGCGTAATCATCTGCGAATGTGGCGTAGCCAACGGCAACGGTTTTGGATGTGGCGCCCATGTTAGAACGTATTTTTTCTTCGTAACATTTCCTAATACTTCTTTCATAGTCATCGCATCAGCAAGCCCTTGGCAAGGATGGAACATATTCGACTCCATATTAATAATCGGCTTGTTAGCATATCGCAAAACCTGTTCAAAGAAACGATCACTCAACATTTCTTCCTTACTCATGCCAAGTGTCTGCGAGTTATCGCTCGCTGGTATGAAGTCACTCTTTCTGATCGCGACCACATCACTATAGCTGCACACTACCCTGATGAACTCACTGATATGTTCACTCGCGGCGCCACTCATCACCGCTCCTTCCGTATATTCGAGCTTCCTACTTTGGCTCATATCCAACACATTCGCGATCCCCGACAATTTCTGCATTCCCGTTTGAAACGACAAAAGCGTCCTCAATGAAGGATTATAAAAAATCGTGGTAAGTACCTTCCCCCTCGCCACATCAGATCCTCCAGCCTTTTTCAGCGCAATTCCACTTTCCAAAATACCCTCCATCGTCTCCTTGGAAAATTCCATCCCGGTAATAAAGTGTTTCAAATTGGTCATAATAAATTTAGCTAGGAAAAAATGAAGAACGGTTATGTTTTTTATGAGCGATTATTCCTTCAAGTCCATAAATCTTGGAAAAGCCCTGCGCATCTCTTCCATTCCAGAAACTATTTTCTTCGCCGTAGCTCGCAAAAGCGCTATCCATCAACGAAAATTCACTCTTCGAACCAACTATAATAATATTCCCTTTCTGTAACCGCACCGTCACTTCTCCCGTCACCGTCTTCTGACTCGATAGCATCATCGCCTCAATATCCGCGATCACCGGATCAAAATACAACCCCTCGTGCACTCCGTCACCCCACACCACACCAAGATGATCTTTCCAGAAAATTTGCTTCGAAGTTAACACGGATTTTTCCAATTCTTTATGCGCCTCAATCAATACTCTCAGTGCCGCAGCCTCGAAAACAATTCTTCCTTTAATCCCCAAAATCGTCGTTCCCAAATGAGCACCTCTTCCTACGCCATGCCGTTGTGCAACGACTTTTACCGCATCAATAAGCGGCAATCCAGCCATCGCAACACCATTCATCGAAACAGCAATACCTTTTTCAAATCCAATCACAATTTCCTCCCCAACTTCCGGCGCACTCGCAATCGTCGCCACGTTTGGATAGATTTCATCTGGCACTAATCCCAGCGGTGTCTTGGTTTCCTTCCCGCCAATCGTCGTTCCAAGTACACCAACATTAATCGAATAATCCAAATTTTTCTGCGGAATAACCACTCCCTTCGTTTTTAAATATTCCACTTCTTGCGCTCTGGTAAACCCTTCATCACGTATCGGCGCCAAAATTTCAACGGATTCCATCATTGCCCTCAATGCCAAATCGAACCTCACCTGATCATTTCCCGCGCCGGTCGAGCCATGTGCCACCACGGAAATTCCCATCTGCAATGCCAACTCCGCAATCTTGCTTGCAGCAATAATTCTCTCAGGTCCGACACACGCCGGATACACGCCTCCCCTCAAATAATTTGCCTGAATAATTTTCACGACAAAGTCGTTATACAGCTCAGAAACCGCATCAATAGCGCTGTGCCCATACGCACCTAGATCCTTGCTCTTCTGCGCAATAGCCGCCATTTCATCAGCAGAAAACCCACCGGTGTTTACCGTAGCGGTATACACGGCATATCCTTTTGAAATTAAATACGGAACGAGGAAGCTGGTATCGAGTCCACCGGAGAAGGCGAGAATAACTTTTTTCCCGGGCGTAACGGAATTGGCAATATCGGTAGAAATTTCAGACATAAGGGATAGAAGAGTTAAGAATTTCTAAGAATACAAAAAAACTCATCACTAAACCCGTCATATGACGGATCCAGGGACGAGAGCTTAGAAAATGCTTCGTGGTACCACCCTAGTTCGCCTCTCAAGCGAGAGGCCTTTGATCCAGTTCTCCACCCTTTCGGGCGACAAACGGCGAGCGTTTACGTGCTCTCTACGGCTCAAAACCTACTTGTTTTAAGTGAAAAGATTTCCACAAAAAGCTTTCTTCGGTCGGCTCCCATTATTCAAGGCGCGTTCTGTCCATTCCGTAACTGCTCGGCTTCCACCGTCCCGAGCTCTCTCGTAAGCTGGAAAAGACATACTATTCCCTGAGGGATTTCTTCAAAACTTTTTAAAAAACAGACTGACACCGCTAATACTACGCAAAAGCGCATCAAAGTCAAGAAATATATAATACCAAAGCCACTTCGTACTGCGCAAGGAGCAAGCGCCATTTTTCTTCCATGAAGCATGATCTGTTTTGATGAGAATGTTTTTAATATTTTTTTAAAGTAAGTGTCTTGATAAAGATAATAGATGAGTGATAAGGTGACAACCTTCACGTATATTCAACTTTATTGAGCGCATAAAGCTTAAATGAGATCCAAAATTGGATTTCTGCTTAACGGATTTGAGTTCGGAAGGAAGGGAAAGGCCATGGCTGTTCCATGGAAAATCATGACTCGGATTCGTTCGAAGCTCGTTCATGAACTCGGTTGGGAAGTGGGTGATATTATTGACTTCACTGATGGTGAAGTTGCCGTCCTGGATGATCAGTTCGTTGATCGCTTCTTCACGTTCGATCGTGATACGCAGCAGATCGTCGCGAATGTGAATCTCAACGGCTGGCACTTCATCTTCGATCAGGATGGAAATATGATCAAGAAGCATCGTCACTAGCAGCTAGGCTACAGAGACGAAGCGTCTACCGCGGACAATACAGAGGCACTCAGGAAGTTATTTGTTAGAAAATAAATTCTTCGGTTGCTCTCTGTAATTCTCAATTGAGAGACGAAACTCATCAAGGAGGATAAGTGCTTGTGATCTAGTCATGCCTCTCTGGCATCCGGGGCTTTCTCTCAACCAAGGGAGTGATTCCGCTAGAAATCACTCCCTCAATGCCCTATAATGCAAATATGAATATAAATGATTTCTGCATATCTATTGAGCATTCTTTTCAGAATATTTTTGAAATGCAAAATGGGAGAGATGATCTAAAAAAGTTGCTCTACTTAATAAAAAATAATCAACCGATACGCACGTTTCTTGACGAACAGCCAAGCGGAGATATGTCAACAATATTTACTCCTTTTCATGGAGGAATGGTATTTCCACACAATATTGTGGAATTAAAAAAAACGGATATATTATCCGAAAACTTTATTAAATTTTGCAGTATTTCAGCCGTTATTGCAGATATGCTGGAAGAATGGGAAAGGGCTAATAATGAGCCCGATCAAAGGGAGAAGAAGATAATGAAAAAATATTTAGAAGAATTCCTGATAATGTTGCCAACATATGACATATTCAAAACATGGTGTAGTGGTTAGGCATATTGATAGACTCCATAGCAAAGAAAAAGTCTATCATACAAATGTCATGATGTCGGTTGGTAATATATTCGCCGTCATTTGCTCAGAGGCTATTACGAATGAAACAGAAAGAGAAACCGTTTAACGACGGCAAAATTTACGGCAATAATTTCAGCACCTCTCTCTTGAAGCTCTCTAAATCTTTGAATTGTTTATAAACAGAGGCGAATCGGATGTAGGCGACTTCATCAAGTTTCTTGAGCTTTTCCATCACGCCCTCGCCGATCATTTTACTCGGAACCTCGCGACCGTAAGCGGTCCACTCTTCTTCAAGGTCATTGAGCATTTGATCTACTTGTGCTTGAGTAATGTTACGTTTTTCACAGGCTCTCCATATGCCTTTTTCAATTTTTTCACGTCCATACGGCTCTCTCGAAGAATCTCGTTTTACCACGACAAAATTACTCATTTCAACTTTTTCAAACGTCGTGAATCGGTACTTGCAAGCATCGCATTCGCGTCGTCGACGAACCGACTTCCCTTCCTGGGTAAGCCTGGAATCCAGAACGCTCGTATCGCTTTTTTTACATTTAGGGCAGTGCATGTTGAGCCTATTATGCCTGAAAATAAAAATGTACCATAGTCTGAAAAGACCCCAGTTTTTCCAGCATCTATATTATGGCTTTTATAAGCCATCAAAAAAAATCAGCTGTTTGATATATGCCATTTTTATCGTATGATGCACAAATTTCCCCGGGGAGCTCTAGCAAGAGTTTCACTTGGTGGAAATTTTTAGCTTTAAAAATGATACTTTTTCGACATTAGTAGCACTAAGAGCCCATAGTCAGAAAAGTCAATGTTCTGATTTTTGAAAAACTGGGGTCTTTTCAGACCATAGTCATTTGCTATTTTTGTATTACATGACGTAGTCATCTTATTTCTTAAAAACAGGCATTTTTAAAGCTGGAAATTTCGGCGCCGAAATTCTTGAATACAACAGAGAAAATACAAAAGTCAAAAAATTAAAGATTTTTCAATTCCCGTTCCGCAAATGAATCCGTCATACCGGCAATATAATCTTTGATAACCACCTCAACTTGCGCTCCACTGGTGAGCATTTGTTGAAAATGTTCAGGAAGTTTTTCAGGATGGTCCACATATGAATGAAACAATTTCGTAATAATTTCCTGGCCATATTTACTCTGAGCCAAAACTTTTTCACTAAAATAATAATGTGAACTGAGGAATTCACGCAGCACATCGAGGTCGCGTCGCATGTCATCAGAAAACTGCACCAGAATGCCATCATACGCCCTCACATCCGCAAGACTTTTAACGGAATATTGCACCAAATTTTTTTCTGTCTGCATTAAAACATCTTCGACGAGGGAGTGCATCAGAGCACTCGAAAGTCTCACACGAACAATATCTCCATGAATGTCATCGCCATATTTCGCTCGCATCCGCGTCGAAGCCCTCGCCACCAACGGAATGTTCACCACCTCTTCGTACGTGAACATATCTGCCCGGAGTCCATCATCCAAATCATGGCTCATATAGGCGATTTCATCCCCGAGATCGACGACCTGTGCCTCCAAGTGGGCCGACTGTTTGAAGACCATTTTTGGCCGATCAAACGGCGAGCGGTGCTTCAATAAGCCATCCAAAACCTCTTTGGTTAAATTTAATCCATCAAATTTCGGATACATTCGCTCCAAGGATTCCACGATGCGTAAACTCTGCTCGTTGTGCTCGAAGTGTGATCCAAACTCTTTCATGCACGCACTCAGTGCCGCCTCTCCGGCGTGTCCAAACGGTGTATGACCCAAATCATGTGCCAACGCAATGGCCTCGCACAGGTCTTCATTCAGGCCCAAGCCACGCGCAATCCCCTTGCTCACCTGACTGCACTCCACCGAGTGCGACATGCGATTTCGATAGTGGTCCCCCTCGTACGCCACAAAAACCTGCGTCTTCTCCATCAGTCTTCGAAACGCCTTGCTATGAATAATCCTATCTCGATCTCGCTGAAAACACGTCCGAAAATTATTCTCGCTATCCTCGAAAACTCTCCCAGCCGTCTCCCCACTCTTCACCGCATACGGCGCGAGCGTCTCATTTTCCCTCTTCTGAATCATGGCACGAGTGAATAACATGGCTGAATTATAGCATATTTTGACGCAAAGCTAATATTGCCAAAAGTTCAAACTTCTGATACAATTATCATACAAATTTCTATTCAAACTTTATATGACCAAAACCATCTCCAAAAAGGAGCTCTATCGCAATCTCAAAGATGTAAGTGACGATGTAATTCAAAACGGCACAACCTATACGGTCATTCAGTATTCCAAGCCTGCATTTCAGATTACGCCTTTAGATATAATGCCAAAGAAAAAATATCAAAAAACTGATATTGAAAGGTTTATCATTCATGAAAAAAGCTCCAAGAAAACAAATCTTTCTACAACCTATAAACAATATCTCTACTCCTAATGGTTATCCTCGATAGTTCGGTTGTAATTGCCATTTTCAAAGATAGCGATGTGCATCATGAAAAGGCAAAAGAAATATTTTACCGAGAAGATGATCTCGTGATACCGAGTTGCGCATTAATAGAGATACTAAGTATATTGAAAATGAGAAAAGGTTTAGAAGCGGTGCAAAAATGCACTGAATTTCTCTATAACGCGAAAAATATTGATATATATGAAATTAGCAATGAGCTTGTTGATGAGGCGATTGCATTTTATGTAAAACATAATAATAATCTCTCATGCACTGATACGCTCCTTCTCGCGCTAAGCCAAAAAACAAAAATTCCACTTATTACATTTGATAAAGAGCTCGAAAAAATAGCCGCTAAGATGTAAAAATACTATAATGCATTTATGAGAAATAAAGACGTTCCGGAAAAGAAATACAGCAGAAAAGATGGTGAAAAATTTATGTTCACAGGGCGAGATTCACCCCTAAGAGATCTCTCAACAACCTATAAAGATTGCCTGTGCGGGGATAAGTCGAAATGGGGAAAGAATTAAAAAATATTCAAAAAATATCACAAACAGATTCAGCTTTGTGCCCGGGCACAGATTTTGATTACAAAAATTGAGCATGTCAAAAACTTCTCTTTCCACCCTCATCCAAAACTTCCTCGATCACTGCGAGGTGGGGAAAAATCAGTCACCGCGAACTTTGCAAAATTATCATCACTATCTTTCTCGCTTCCAGAAATGGGCCGGAGATATTTCGCCGAAAAATATCACGCTCGATTCCGTTCAAAAATATCGCCTTCACCTCAATCGTCTGGAAGAAAATGGAAACAAAAAACGGATACATGCCTCCGCCGAGGGCTCCGGCACGCTCGGCATAAAAACCCAAAACTATCACATTATCGCCCTACGAGCCTTCCTCAAATATCTGGCAAAAAATGACATCGAATCGCTCTCCGCGGAAAAAATTGAACTTTCGAAAATCCCCGCCCGCACCGTGGAATATCTCACTCGCGAAGAGTTAGAGAGAATGTTCGAACAGCCTGACACGTCCAATATCAAAGGCCTGCGCGACCTCGCCATTATGGAGACATTATACTCGACCGGACTTCGCGTTTCCGAACTTGCCAACCTCAACCGCGCACAGGTCGATCTCGATCGACGTGAGTTTATGGTCAGGGGAAAGGGCAGAAAACCACGCATCGTCTTCCTCTCAACTCGCGCGGTCGAGCGCCTTCGTGAATATTTTTCCGCACGAACCGACAACTTCGAACCGGTATTTCTCAATCACGGAAGAGGAAAGGCCGGCACCATAGAAGACATCACCCTTTCCGAAAAACACCGCCTCACCACGGTCTCCATCGAAAACATCGTCCGTACGACCGCTCTCCACGCCGGCATTATCAAGCGCGTAACCCCCCACATTCTCCGCCACTCCTTCGCCACCGAACTCCTCATTAACGGCGCCGACATCCGCTCCGTTCAAGAAATGCTCGGCCACGCCTCCATCACCACCACGCAAATTTATACACACATTACGAATCAGAGACTCCACGAGGTGCATGAGAAGTTTCATAAGTGACACCGGGAGCAAAGCGGCGCTCCAGCAGGCGGCTCAGTAGAGTTGTCCCTCGGGGGAGGTGTCGATTGCGCTTCCGTTTTCTTACTCATTTAGATATACTACCCCCGTATGATCAAATTCGTAAGAGTTGGTAAAAGAATCGGTGACAACGCAATCCTGGATAACGTCTCTCTCGAGATAGAGGGCCAGGAGTTTGTATCGCTGATCGGGCCTTCAGGAGCCGGAAAATCGACATTACTCCATTTGATTATCGGGGCTGATCGAGTCAGTTCCGGCCTACTCTACGTGGATAATTACGATCTTTCGAATATGAGCGAAAAAGATTTGGCTCTGTTGCGAAGAAAAATTGGAATGGTATTTCAGGATTACAAACTGCTCGCGGCGAAGACGGTATACGAGAATGTGGCGTTCGCGCTCGAGGTCTGCGAGTATGATGAGAATTTTATCAAAGCCCGTACGAACGAGGTACTCAAACTCGTAAATATGTACAACCAACGCAACAGCTTCCCCCATCAACTTTCCGGCGGAGAGAAGCAAAAAGTCGCCCTCGCGCGCGCCCTCGCCGGCAATCCTCCCCTGCTCATCGCCGACGAACCTACGGGAAATCTCGATCCCCAAGCGACGGAGGAACTCATAGAACTTTTTCAAAAAATAAACAAAATGGGTACCACGGTTATTCTCGCCACCCATAACGAAAAAATCGTCAACACCGTCAAGCGTCGCGTTATCGAACTCCGTGAGGGCAGAATTATCCGCGACAAACTCGCGTCAGGCTACAAAGATTAAATAAATTTCATCCGGCGGAAGATAGCGGGGAATTTTATTCATAATTACAGCGTAAATTCTTCTCCGCTCAGTACGACATCCAGTGGCCTGACGACCACCTCTCTTTTCTCCGATGCCTCTACGTTTCCGGCAACCACGGCCTTCAGGCCGCATTTCTTCGCGATTTCTACAACTCTTTCTCCGTCCTCTTTTGTCTTCACGAACACCGCCAACCCCACGCCATAATTAAACACGGAAATCATATCTTTTTTTGACATGTTCATTTCTTTTTCAACAAATTCAAACACGCTCGGCACCTCCAGCATCGTTTCAATAACATATCGCAGCATCTTCTTCGATCGCATTAATTTCTGCCATCCATGGCCCGAAACAGGCTCTAAATTCGTCACACTCACGCCAGCCTCCATCAAATCCTGCACCAGTTTGGTATACAGAATCGTTGACGCATTAATCGCATCGAAATACTGACGGCCATCGCTTAATTTCGTTCTATATCCATCAGGCAATTTGCCCGCCAACTGTCTTAATGTCGTGAATCCATTATCGTGCGGACCTGAACTTTCTATGAAAACAATCGTATCACCCGCTCCGAGTTCCATTCCATCAATAGGTTTTTTACCGGCAGGTACAAGCCCAAAAAGCGCACCCGCGATATCCAATTTTCCTTCGATAATTTTCCCTTTGAGCTGTGGTGTCTCACCGGAGAAATACACGCATCCGACCTGTCTGCATCCTTCCACGAACCCATCCAGAAAACCTTTCATAAATAATTCATTGAACACCAGTTCCGGTGTACTCGATGGTAGATAGAGTGAAATTAATACCGTCTGCATGCCCGTAGCAGCCGCGTCATTCGTCATGACTGCTACCGTTTTGATTCCAATATTGTACCAAAATTTCGTAGCTTCTTCGTCGGTCAAATCTTCAGGCCTCGCATCATCACTCGTCCCAAGTCCCTCCGGCAAAAGCGTAATCTGCAAATCAGTCGCACCGCTCGCGATGAACGGTCTCAAATCCAGCGAAAAAACATTGGCACTCGCGCCGAATCCCGATGGTGGAATAAACCCATACTTTTCGGCAAACCGTGCCGTTTTCTTCCCCGCTTCGATGAATGCCCTCTTGGCTTTATCCAGCGCACTATAATTCACATGGTCGAACATGGCTCTACTATACCATGAATAGAGGTAAAACAAAAAATAATTCAAAGAAATGTCAGAGAAATGTTAGATCGGCGTGCTACGGTTACAACACGAAAATTATATAAAACACCACAACTATGACATTGCTTAGCCCTGAACTCCTCATCGAATCCATGTATTTTCACGCTTGGGCTACCGCCTCGCTGTCTAATTTGAGTCTCCTCAAGAATCTTCATGAACGTTTCGAATCATATGAATATGCATGGAAGCATGCTACGAATCAGCTTCTATCCACACTCTCTCCCGAAATCGATATTACCGGCCGAAAACCCTCGATCGATCCGAAAAAGGAGTGGGAAAAGCTGGAAGAATCGACTATACGCCTGATAGTACTTCAGCATCCCGACTACCCCGAGCTCCTAAAACAGCTGCCACATCCGCCGCTTGGCATATATGTACAGGGAAGATTATGTGGAAATTCCCTTCACAATTCGCTCCTGCCCCTCACCGAAATACTCTCCGATTACGTTCCCCTCAGCGTCGTTGGCACACGGAGACCCTCTCCCTACGGCATCATTCAGACACAAAAGATTATTCAGGCTCTCGCGCAGACCAAAACACTTATCATCAGCGGACTCGCCCACGGTATCGATACGGTCGCCCACGAGACGGCACTTCTGGAAAATCTTCCCACATGGGCGGTGATCGGCCATGGGCACAAAAAATTTTCGTATGCTCGTTTACCGCTGGTGAAACTCATTCTCGAATCAAATCTCGGCTGTATTATTTCCGAATACTCACCCGATACCCCCGCGCTCAACTATCATTTTCCTCAACGAAATCAAATCATCGCCGGTCTTTCCGGTCACACGCTTGTCACCGAGGCGCCAGCCCGTTCCGGCGCTCTGATAACGGCGCGCAGCGCCTTCGAAGCAAACCGCGAAGTTTTCGCCCTGACGGCGGATATTGATCGCGATGATTGTGCCGGGAATCTCTACTTGATCGAAAGCCAGACCGCTACGCCCATCACTTCCTATACCCAACTCCCGGGAGTGCTTCATGGAGTAACGAATAGCCTGATGCAGGACTCATTATTTCCGGCAAAACATACTTCAAGAAAGCCCGCTAAACTCGACGATCCTCAGCTGCAAAGCATTATCGACACGCTGACGTACAAGTATGCCACACCCGTTTCTCAACTTTTTGATTCATGCAACATCCCTAATATCGGCCTGCTCTTTCAAAAATTATCCGAACTCGAAATCGAAGGTTTGATCGAGCAAATCCCAGGCGGATACAGATTGATACGCTAACTTCCATTCCGCACAGTTTTCCACCCGACAAATAACACCATTATGCCGCAGCTGATAGCGATATCCGCAACATTGAAAACCGGAAATGATGATACAGCAATGAAATCAACAACATAGCCGAGTCGAAGGCGATCAAGCATATTTCCGAGGGCTCCGGCGAGAATCAGGGAGATGGAGATGAGGGCGAGAGGATGGTGAAAATCAATTTCCTTTCGTAACGCGCGCAGGCCCATGAGAATTATAATCGGAATGAGAAAAATGATAACAACGTGAGGAAGTGGAATGCTCAGAGCGATGCCGGTATTACGATGAACGATGATGCGGAAAAAATCGCCGACAACACGAAGAGGCACAAAACTCTCGGATGCAACAAAAAGCTTAGTCATTTGATCAACGACGAGAACAACAAAAAATAGCAACGAAAAATAGAGGTGCCGAATGGTTATATGCTTCATGGTAGGTCTTGTTTTACCGCCATATCACGACAGCGGGCGATAATAGTTTGCACAGTGCTCGATGAAACGCTCGGCGAATGAAGTTCCGATTCGACACACTTGAGAGTGGCTTCACGGCTTTTTGAACCAGCCTCCTCGACTTTAGCGCTGGCGTATACGCCACCCGCAATAACCGCCGTGGCAGCACCAATCAGCATACCCATGCCATAAGCCGCGCCAATACGATTAATTCTTTTTTCTCCAATAGTGATATCATCATCACGATTCGTCGTATTCAAACCTACCGCAAAGTTTCTTATATGTTCCATAGCGTGCATGTTTATGAATTATGTCTAGATATTACGCATTTCTTCGGCCTATACAAGTTTTTTTCAAGCGCATTTCGTGTTGATGATGCATGGGTGCGCATTGTACCATAGCAGTTACATGGACACACAACACAAGGTCGATACACAGCTTCTTTTGTACACGGGAATTTTGCTGGTAATCGGACTGATTATGATTACGAGCATAGGAGTTCCGAAGTCGATTCAGATCTCGGCTCCGGGAGTATTATATCCGAGTTGTGACAACGCGGCGGTAGACTGTTACCTCTTATTCAAGAGACATTTGGTGCGCATGTTCATAGGTATAGTGGCGATGTTTGTCGTAGCGAAGATTAGTTTTCGAATATGGGAAAAATTTGCAGTATATATTTTTGGATTTGCGATTTTCGCGCTGATTACCGTATTGATCTTAGGGACGGAAAATAATACCTTTGCGAAAAGTTGGTTAACGCTTTTTAATACATCCATTCAGCCAACCGAATTCGCGAAGATCGCACTGATATTGTATCTATCGGTATGGTTCGAGCGCAGACACACCGAAACGACAACATTTCACTATGGTTTTTTGCCGTTTTGTTTTATCACGTTCGGCATGTTGGCGCCGATTTTGTTGCAGCCGGATCTGGGGAGCGCGTTTGTCATTACGGCGACCGCCGTAGCGATATACTTTGCCGCCGGAGCGCGTATTCGACATCTGGCTATTGGATTTCTCGCGGTATTTATCGTCTCGCTCTTTGTTATTATGTCGGTCACACACGTGCGTCAGCGATTTACGGCCTTTCTCAAGCCCGCCGCTGAGTGTCGAGAGGACTACTGTTGGCAGACCGAGCAGGCGGCCATCGCCGTGGGTAGCGGAGGATTCTTCGGGAAGGGACTAGCGCAGGGCGTCCAAAAGTCCTACTGGCTCCCCGAAGCATCCGAGGACTTTATCTTCGCGGCCAGCGCCGAGGAGTTGGGTTTCGTAAGAACTTCTATCATCGTGCTATTATATGCGCTCATCGCCTACCGCGGATTCGCAATCGCGCAAGGCGCGCCAAATGGCTTCGCGCAGCTTACTGCCGTTGGCATCACCTCCTGGATCACCATGCAGGCATTCATTAATATTGGCGTGAACACCGGCCTGTTTCCTACGACAGGAATCACGCTTCCATTTATCAGCTATGGCGGATCGTCGCTTATTGCTAGCTTAATCGGGATAGGCATATTACTAAATATATCCACTTACTCATCCGGATCACATGCGGGTAATTTTCACAGGAGGCGGTACAGCGGGGCACGTCCTGCCCAATATCGCCGTCATTAACGAGCTTCGGACAATGTTGTCGGAGGACAAAAAAACAGACCGTCACGGCCTGGATGTGTTGTATATCGGTTCTCATCATGGACCCGAGAAAGAGCTTTGCCGACGATATGGCATAGACTTCACCTCAATTGCTACGGGTAAATTACGACGATATTTTTCTGTAGAAAATTTTATCGATCCATTCCGAATCGCGAAAGGATGTGTGGATGCGTGGCGTATTCTACGGAAATTCCGTCCTGATATCGTCATGAGCAAAGGTGGATTCGTGAGCTTTCCGGTAGTGCTGGCGGCATGGACGTTGAAAATTCCAATCCTCCTTCACGAAGCCGATGTTGAGCCGGGACTCGCCAATCGCATGTGCGCCCGATTCGCGAAAGTCATCTGCGTGAGTTGGGCGGAAACGATGAAATATTTTTCTCGACACTCTACTGTAAAAAAAATTCTCTGGACGGGCATGCCGGTGCGACGCGAAGTGGTGCGTGGGGTGCGCGCGAAAGGACTGCAATTTCTCCATTTCGATGACTTGAAACCGATTTTACTGGTGATGGGTGGGAGTTTGGGGGCTACCAGTCTGAATAATCTCATATGGCGCTGTCTGGATAAACTCACCGAAACCTACAATGTCATTCATCTGACAGGTAAACTGGGATCGGGAAAAGGATCAACGCCTGCGCTTCGCTCCGGCGCGGACGAATCATTCGTGAAAAACCTCATGCGCCGTAAGCATAGCTATCGCGCCTTCCCCTACCTTCATGATGAATTATTTGATGTGTATGCCGCCTGCGATATCGTCGTGAGTCGCGCGGGCGCCGGTGCTATCGCGGAGTTGTGCGTCCTCGCGAAACCGTGTGTGCTCATTCCGCTTGGTACAGCCCAAAGTCGTGGTGATCAGATCGTAAACGCGAGAATATTAGATGAGGCGGGCGCCGTAGAGGTTTTGAAACAGGGCGAATTTTCAGACAAGCAGTTCATCTCACTCCTCCACGATATAACAAAAAACGAAAAACGCCGTGACGGACTTATCGAACGACTGAAACCATTTGGCGTACGATTCAAAAGAGCCGCCGGACAGGTCGCGGAAGTGATTATGGGGATGAGTCATGGGTGAACATCCCGAAATCAGCAGCTGCTAATTTTAAAAATTATTGTATAGATATACAATTTTCTAAAAATAGGCCTTTTTAAAGCTAAAAATTTCGGTGCCGAAATTTCTGAATACATCAGATTTTTACATAAAGTCAAACTCAGTGCCATTAGTGTATACTCTAGCCATGATTATCGACACTCCAGCTCGATTGAAAATCGGCATCAACGGGCGGTTCCTCCAACATCCATATACGGGCATCGGGCAGTATACGATGCAACTGTTGCGTGAATTTTCGAAAATGAAACATGACAACACCGACGAAGTTCGCCATGACGATTCACTTCGCCATGTGGATTTCATTATCGCTGTTCCGAATCAAAAATGTATCGAACAAATGCGCCGCGAAAAAATCGATCTTCCGGTCGCTATTATTCCGGAAAAACAGTGGCTTGCGAAAAGTCTCGCCAAGCACTGGTGGGAGCAAATTCAGGTGTCAGATTTTTTTCATGAACAAAAGGTGAATCTGATCTGGCTTCCTTACGCGTGCACGAAATGGTTTGGCGGCAACGACAAAACCCGTACCAAAACCATCGTTACCGTGCATGACACCATCCCTTGGACGCTTCCGGAGTACCAACGTGGCCTCCTTTCACGGCTCGCGCACGCAATGAGTCGCCGTTCAGTCGCGCATGCGGATCATATCATTACCGTTTCAAAAGCATCGGCAAACGACATCAGTCAAACATGCGACATCGCAAAAGAACATATCGCCGTCATCAAAAACGGCGTGTCAGAAATATTTCATCAACCCGTGTCGCAGAACATCATCGATGAGACATTAAAACAATACAACCTCTCTCCGAAACAATTCTTCCTCTATGTCGGCGGATATGACGCAAGAAAAAACGTCCGACGCATGGTAGAATCATACAAAAAATATAGCGAAATATACGCGCGACACAAAAAACACACCTATCCCTATCCTCTCGTGCTCGTAGGGGGCAAGTCCCACGAAGACGCTCTCTACGCTGATTATGACACCATCACCAGCGTCAAACCGGAGGCCGATATGTTGACAGAAAACAAGAACTCCCGTACCGTATCAATCGTAACGACAGGTTTTCTGGAAGATATCAATCTCGCGGCACTGTATCAGTCTAGCCGTGGATTTGTTCATTTCTCTTCTGCGGAGGGTTTTAATATCCCTCTGGCACAAGCCATGATTTCGCATCTTCCTCTCCTGATTTCCGACACAACTATTCATCGGGAGATCGCAGGAAACAGCGCTACGTATATTCAGCTCGACGATGATGTAACGATGATGAACGGCTGGGACAGACTGACAAACGCCGACACTCGCAACGACCACCCGAACAGCAACGACAGCAACGCACATCAATTTTCCTGGGAACGCAGTGCCAAAGATCACCTCTGTATATTCAACAGCATCGCCGCGCGCACAACACGTAAGTCAATCGCACCATGACTATTACCCTGACTCCAACATTTCTGTACGTTACGGGACTCAACGCGCTCTCGATTATTTTTTTCATCATTACCGTAACGAAACTTCGACGATTGTTGAAATTTCTCACGCTCGAAGAAAGTAGCTACACCCTTCTTTTCGGATACATTGGAGTTCGGACGTACGTGTATATGTACGCGTTCAGTATTCTCACGTTTGCCGTGCTACTTTGGCTCATCACCCTCTAGATCCTTATGGAAAAAGCAGAACAAATAGATCAGATAGATCAAATCATTGAGTCAAATAAAGATCGCCACTTTCGCGGGCAGGCGCATGAAGAGCATGTTCTCGCCTTCTGTCGCAAGCACTCGACATCTTTGTTTTATGAATTTTTTATATTTGGAATAACCGTCGCGCTCATCACGCTCTTCATGGTTAATTTTCGCGCGATTGCCGACATCTTCACGCCGGGCCTTCTTCATCTTCTCATGCTCGTGGTTGGAACGATGCTTACCTACTATATTCATCGTTTTTTTCTGGTACTGCTCAGGCACTATCTCACGGTGATTATTATCACCGACATACGAATTCTTACGATCACCAGATCGGTGTATTTCGTGAATGAAAAAGAATCGGTCGATCTCACGACGATTCGAGACGTGCACAAATATCAGAGCGGCCTATTGGAAAATATGTTTAATTATGGAAATTTAAAAATTACCTTGGGAACGAGTGCAACATGTATCGAGATGTCTTCGATTCCAAATCCGGAGTTTCACTTGCGACTTATCAACAAGGCGAAGCAGCAGTACATGGAAATGAAACAGGAAAAACCCCTGGAAGATGGCTAAGAGATGGAGTAAGATCGTGCCATGCTGGAATCCATTTTTCATGTAAAAAAGTCTTGGCTTGCCGTGTACGAGACGTTTCTCGCCCGGGCGGACAAAATCCCGCTTCTTGTCGAAATGACGAGAAAACAGCTTCCACATAGCTACGAATCACTGCTGAAGGAGCTGATCGTTGCGCGTGATGCCACCTCGGGATTCTCCCTCCCGTCTCATGAAAAATATGCCGCGGAGCACGCATTACATGAGGTACTGGAGCATGTATTGGAAGAGCTTGAAAAGCAAGATGAGATCAAGAATAATCCGATATTCACCACGTACGTACAAAACCGCAGCGCATGGGAAATGCGACTCAATAGGGCGATCCTGGAGTATAACCGCGCGCTTCACATGCATCAGGTATGCTGCTTCGGGATAAGCCCAAGAGGATACACAGATTTTCATTATTAAGGAGAGAATGCCGTATGCCACCCTCGTTACACAGACCGACCGCGAAAATGCTGCCTCCTCCACCCCCATCGATTCATTTTAAAAAGGTGGATTATAGGCTTAACCGAACGTATACAAACGGATTGAGTCCGGTGGGTCATTACGTGCCACCAGTTGAAGACGCTTCAAATCATATCGCCGTAAAGTATTTTAATCATAGAGCCTCTCCTACGTTGCCGGGGATGGCGGAAAACGCTTTCAAAATTTGGAAGAATGTACGGTCTCAACTCCTCGCGGTGGGCTTTCCGGATTATCACGCGTGGAATCCGCGTTATCAGATTACGGAACATGTTTCCGGTGAAGATCTGGAGGACGTATGCGGGCAAAAATGCGATCTGCTGATTACGGAAATTCGTCATCTTTTATTGAGTATTATTCCGCATGTCGGCGCGATGATAGACGCGGGCGTGGTTCACGGGGATATCAAGGCGGGGAATATTATCGTGAACGAAGGGCACCTTCCTGCGCCAAACTGGTCCGTGAGGATTATCGATCTCGATTCTATGCGTCACGCGGGTCATGATAGTGATGATGTTTTCGGAACACCGTATTTTATGGCTCCCGAAGTCGCGCGCGGCACATACGCTGCTACGAGCGATGTTTTTTCGCTCTCGATGTTGGCCCTCGATCTGCTCTGTAGTGAGCGATATCCGGAAACGTTGGGGGAGCCGATTCTCTATGGAGCATCTCAGAAAAATCAAAAGGCATTATTCGTCGCGAGGTCATTTGGATATGTTTTTTATCCCGATGCTCGCAAGTATCTGGAGAAGATGCTTATCCCACGAGCGGAAAACTGTCGCCCGGAGTTACGGCAAATATTGGATTTTATATTTTTGTGCGGAAGTATTGATCCCGCCGCAAGGCCTCAGACAGGCCAAGAAATGACAGAAGTTCTCACCGGTTCTACAGGTCGTTCCGAGGCATAAAATAGAGGGAAAATTTCCCCTTGACGGTGAGTGGACGCTCACCTATACTGGGAGTACATTTACTTTTTTCCTATGGATATTCTTACAGAAAGGCAGGAGCAGGTACTCGAGATTATTCGAGACTACCAGTTGGAGCACGGCACGTCACCTACGTTGCGTGAGCTGCGCGAGGCACTTGGCGTGAGCTCAGATAATGGCATTCTCAAGCACCTTACCGGGCTTGAAGAAAAGGGGTTTATCTCACGGCGTGATGGCTCCCGCAGTATCGAAATGCTTGGAAGCGTGAAGCAGCGACTCGATACTCCAAGCGAAAATCGCTTACCGATTTTGGGATTTGTTCCCGCGGGCGGTCCGGTCATTAGTGAAGAATATATTTCCGATTGGTACACGGTTGGCGAAGATTTAATCTACAAATTAAAGGAGTCATTTTTATTACGAGTTACCGGCGACAGCATGATTGATGCCGGTATTCATGAGGGTGATCTCGTGGTGGTCTGCAGCTCGATCGAGGCAAAAGCAAACGATATCGTCGTCGCGCTGGTTGATAATGGTAATACCGTGAAGCGCTATATGAAGGGCACAAAGGGCCCATACCTCAAGGCGGAAAATCCAAAGTATCCTCCGATATATGCGAAACACGGCCTCGAGATTCAAGGCGTCGTGACAGGATTAATACGGTTGTACAAACGGTAATAGTATTGAAAAGCGGTTTCGAAAAACAATCTCTAAAAACGACCCCGAAAAATAGAAGCATAGCCCGAGTCTCAATTTCAGAAAAAATTATTTCTTAACTCATTTTCAATATGAGCCTGCTCTTCTTTTTGCACTCCTTAAATCAGCCGTCACGCCTCACCTCTCCGCAATTTACTCGCAAAAGTCTGGCCCGACAACTCCTGAGCCTCGTGCTTGCGCCCGTCATGGAGCCTGTACGTCAGCAGATTCGTCGTAGCGCCGTAGGACGCAGCAGAAGTCCTGACAGCTGTCACTTTCAACTGAGGGCACTATGAAGTACGTCTACGATCACTATCGTGAGCCCTCGTCATATTTCGCGCGTCATAGCTTTAAACATTGGCTTTTGCATCGCATGAGTCTTTGAGCTATAATCGGCTGGCTTTCGTTATTGCATGCTCTTCCGGCGTTATCCGTAAGTGCGATGCGCTCGCAAGTGCCGCCCTAGCTCAGTGGTAGAGCATCGGTATCGTAAACCGAGGGTCGTGGGTTCAAATCCCATGGGCGGCTCCATGAAGAATCAAGTCCTGGCGCGTCATTCCCGGCACGCCGATCTTGGTACTGCGGGCATGCATTATAGCGCGACATTCGTCGCCTCGAACACTTCCTCCATAGTAGTTAATCCCTGGAGAACCTTCAAAATGCCATCTTCCTGCATGGTGATCATACCCTTTTTCCGTGCAGCCTCGAATAACTTCGGTGCGCTCGTCTTGGCCAAGATTAGCTCCTGCATTTCGGAATCAATCGTAATAATTTCCACAATAACTACGCGTCCTTTGAATCCCGTGTTGCTACATTTTTCGCAGCCTTTTCCTATGAGTATATCCGTCGGCATTGTTGCCAGCGCCGGAATTTTCACAGTAATATCAGGAACCACACCTCGAATCGTCTCAACATCCTTGGCAAATTTCGCCTTTTCATCCTCGGTCATCGGACGCTTTTCCGCACACGCACAGAGTTTTCGCACCAACCGCTGCGCGATAATCGTATGCAACGCGGGGGCAATAATAAACTCCGGCAATCCCATATTCACAATACGAGGAATCGACTCTACCGCGCTGTTGGTATGAATGGTCGACAACATCACATGGCCCGTCAGTGCCGCTTGCGCGGCCACCGTCGCCGTCTCCAGATCACGAATCTCCCCCACCATCACCACGTCCGGATCCTGACGCAAAATCGTGCGCAGACCCCCGGCAAAATCATACCCATGCGTGACATCAATCTGACTCTGTGAAATTCCCGTCAGGTGATATTCGATCGGATCCTCCAGTGTAATCACTTTCGCATCCGGCTGATTAAATTTTCCCAGCAACGAGTACAGCGTCGTCGTTTTTCCTGATCCGGTAGGCCCCGTCACCAAGATCATCCCGTGTGACAATGTGGACAATTTTTCCATTTTTTCCAAATACGCCCCCTGAAATCCCATATCTTTAAACTCCAACAGTGACCTTCCGCTGTCCA
>CALREA010000008.1 GCA_943355055.1 Candidatus Peribacteria bacterium
TCGCATCAACAAGCCACAAAAATCATCTTCCGGAATTAGAAGATTATTTCGCCACCCCTCATGATTTTGAAAAAATCAAAAAGAACTGCAAAAAATTTATTCTGATATTTTCCGATAACGATCCATACATCAATACGGAAACCGGTCCATACTACCAACACCAACTCGGCGAAAATACCGAGCTGTTTATGATTCACGACGCCGGCCACTTTATGGGACGAGACGGGTATGAAACATTTCCCATGATACTGGAGTTCATTCAAAAAGCCTATCCCCTACTCTCCCACCTCCACGCCGACTGAATAATATCCTTCAAATCAGGGTGTTTCGGAGTCCAACCAAGAATAGATTGAGCCTTTGAGCTGTCCGCAACCAGTACGGCCGGATCTCCCTCACGCCGTAATTCTTCAACAACATTCAATGTTTTTCCCGTTATTTCTTCAACAATACGAATTACCTCTTTCACGGTGAATCCATTCCCATTTCCCAAGTTGAATACATCACTTTTCCCAGCTCCGAATAAATATTCCAGTGCAAGTAAATGCGCATCAACCAAATCTTGCACATGAATATAGTCCCTTACGCACGTACCGTCTTTCGTAGGATAATCAGTTCCGTAAATATCGAGACGCTTTATTTCGCCCTTTGCCGCCTGCAACACGCGCGGAATCAGATGTGACTCATGCGGGTGCCACTCACCAATCTCGGCACTCTCATGCGCTCCCGCCGCATTGAAATACCGCAGTGCCACATACGAAAATCCCCTATCTGGTTTACTCGCCTCGATCTCCAGGCGCTTTTCGAACTCCAACTTCGTCATGCCATAATAATTCACCGGTCGAAGAACGGCATCTTCCTTGATTGGAATTTCTTCCGGCTCACCATACACCGCCGCCGTAGAAGAAAAGACGAAATGCTTCACATTAAAATCTTCACAAAGCATCAGTAGGCGCTCTCCGCAGGCCACATTATTATAAAAAAAATCATCACGCTCTGCGGCCGACAATCCTGCCTCAATTCTTCCAGCAAAATGCATCACCGCATCAATAGGAATCCCCTTCTCTTTTTGTTGCTGAAAAATCCCTCGCATCATCGCCATATCACCAATATCACACTCAAAAAAATGCGCATCAGGATGAACAAATTCGAGGTGGCCGCGCTTGAGAAAATCTACAACCGTCACTTCGTACTCGGCCGCAAGAAGCGCGCGTACGGCGTGTGATCCAATGTAGCCCGCTCCTCCGGTAACGAGAACATGATGTTTCATAATATTTAAATTTCTTCCGGTACATCCGCAGGGACATCATTGACGTAGATTTCTCGAGCCTTGGCGCCATGAGAAGGACCGATGTAGCCACGCTCCTCCATCACGTCGAGGAGGCGCGCTGCGCGCGCATAGCCAACTTTCAGGCGTCGCTGTAACAAACTCGCCGAGGCCTTGCGACTCTCAACAACAAGCTTAATCGCCTCTTTCACCATCGCGTCATCATCCATGTCCTCTTCCTCTGTTGCGTATTTTGAGTCAGGAACGCCCATGACAGACTCGTCGGCCATTTTGCGATTGGTAATGCCCTCGTCGTATTGTGGCGGCATCGTTACCTTGGCGTGGTTCGTCACTCGCTCAATCTCCTCGGTAGAAACAAAGATTCCTTGTACGCGAAGTGGCTTGGACATGCCGCCGGGAAGGTACAACATATCGCCTCGGCCCAGCAGGTCCTCGGCTCCCACCGCATCCAAAATCGTCCTGGAATCAATCTGTGAACTCACCGCGAATGAAATTCTCGAAGGAATATTCGCCTTGATCAAGCCCGTAATAACATCAACGCTTGGACGTTGTGTCGCAATAACCAAGTGAATTCCGACCGCGCGAGCCATCTGCGCAATTCTACAAATCGAGGCCTCCACCTCACTCTTCGCCGTCATCATCAGATCGGCCAACTCATCGATCACCACGACAATTTTTGGCAATCGCTCACCAACATCGTCTGATCCCATTGCGGCCATATAATCAGCAATATTTCTCTGCCGAGCCGACGACAACAACTTATATCGTCGCGTCATCTCCGCGACCGTCCATCGCAAAGCGATCGCCGCCTTTTCCGGCTCGGTAATTACCGGAGTCAATAAATGCGGAATACCATTATACAAATCCAATTCCACGCGCTTCGGATCAATCATAATCAACTTCAAATCTTCGGGACCATTCTGATAAATCAACGACATCAATAACGCATTCATTCCAACAGACTTACCGGAACCCGTACTACCAGCAATCAAAAGATGGGGCATGGAAGCCAAATCCCCCACCACCGGTCTACCGGAAACATCGCGCCCAATCGGGAATCTCAAATTCGAATCGATCTCTCCAAACTCTCGACTCTCCAAAATTTCACGCAGGTGAACCGCCGTGCGCTTATCATTCGGAATTTCAATTCCAACCAAAGACTTACCTGGAATTGGCGCCTCGATACGAATCGACTTAGCGGCAAGCGCCAATGCGATATCGTTCTTCAAATTCGTAATCTTCGACAATTTCACGCCCTCATGTGGCTTAAGCGTGTATTGAACAACCGTTGGTCCGACATTGATTTCATTCATCTGAACATCAATATCAAACTGCTTGAACTTGCTCTTAATTTTTTCCGCCTTTTCTCTCAAAACATTTTCATCAATTTTCCCGGTTTTTACGGCTGGATTCAACAAGTCAAAAGAAGGAAACTCCCAGAAAAATTGAGTTTCATCGACTTCAGGAGATGAAATGTTTCCGTTTTCATCTTCATTCTCTACAATTTCCCCCGTTTCCTCATTAACAATAACTTTTTTTTCCATTTTGATCGGCTTCACCTCCTTCAAAACAACATCCTCCTCCCCTTTGTGCTGGTTCATTTCGATACTGAGCATTTTTAATCGCTCCTCTTCCTCATCGTTCTCGTTTTCATCCTTTTCTCGGCGAGCGCGAGCGGCTTCTTTTTTGGTGTAGGCACCGCTGACGACTTGGCGCGCGAGCTCGGCGAGCGCGTCATCTGTCATCTGATTCTTACGAATAAATAATTCCGGCTCCTCACCATTCATCTCATTATCCTCTTCCTCATCAGCCGTTTCAACCATAATTCTCTTCAGGGCAATAGTAGAACGGAAAAAACTGGCAATTTGCCGTAACGACAACTCGAACGTGAGCATCGCACCAATAATAAACATAGCAACAAACACGATCGTCGCGCCTATATGCCCAATCTGCAAAGCCCCACGTAGCAAAAAGTTCAGGACGAATCCTACATACCCTCCAAACTTTCCGGCATTCGCTACAGAATAAAGCTCATTAATATCCACCGACAAATGCAAGATACTCAAAAAAGAAACCATAATGGTGATCAAGCCGACAACTCTCGCCGCTCCAAACCGAACAGACTTGGAGAAAAAAAGCATTACGGAAATAAACGCGAAAATGAAAGGAATTACATAGATACCGTATCCAAGAACAGGCCTAAAAACTCCAATAAGTTCCGTTCCTACAAGACCAAAATTTCCCTGAAGGCTTAGAACCATCACGGCTGCCAGCAAAAAATACATCGTCGCGGAAATATCTCGGGCCACATGCGACTTCACCTCAAACGAAAGAGGCGTTAATCCTTTCTTGCTTCGAGTAGTACGTCCGCGTCTTTCACGACTCGTTCGTTTACCAATACCAAGACCTGATGTTTTGCGTTTTCGAGCCACGGGCGAAGTATAATGGAAAAAGTCGGCTTTCTCAACGTCAATTCAAGCTCTCATTCCACTTGCCAAATCTCTTTATTTCCTCTTGAATAAGGACATGAACATCCGAACCCGCTTCGCACCATCCCCTACGGGCTATCTCCACGTTGGAGGAGCCAGAACGGCACTATACGCTTACCTTTTTGCCAAAAAAAACGGGGGCCAGTTCCTCCTTCGTATCGAGGACACCGACCAGAAACGTTTCGTTGAAGGAGCCACAGAAAGCCTCATGAAATCATTAAAATGGCTTGGACTTGAATGGGACGAGGGGCCGGATATCAACGGACCACACGCGCCCTATACGCAATCATCCAGAACGGAAAAGTATCTCAAGGCCGTCAACGAACTCATGGAAAAAGATGCCGCCTACAAATGCTTCTGCACACAGGAAGAACTGGACGAAATGCGCAAACGACAAGAAGCTCGGCATGAAGCCCCAATGTACGACCGACGATGTCTCAAGCTCTCAAAAGAAGAAATCGAGAACAAAATCGCCTCGCAATTACCACACGTCATTCGTCAAAAAATCCCGGAAGGTATGCTCGTTATCGACGACATGATTCGCGGAAAAGTTCGATTCGATTCCAAAACTATTGATGATCAAGTTCTTATCAAATCTGATGGATTCCCTACCTATCACCTCGCTAATGTCGTCGACGATCATGATATGGAAATCACCCACGTCATTCGCGGAGAAGAATGGCTTCCGTCTACTCCAAAACATATCTGGCTCTATGAAGCCTTCGGATGGACACCACCGCAATACGCACACCTTTCTCTGCTTCTCAACGCGGACAAAACAAAACTCTCCAAACGTCAGGGCGACGTCGCCGTGGAAGAATACATTCAAAAAGGTTACCTACAGGAAGCCATTATCAACTTCATCGCCTTCCTCGGATGGCATCCAGGAAAAGGCAGCGAACAAGAGATATATTCAATGAACGAACTCATCGAAACCTTCTCCCTGGAAGGCGTCCACAAATCAGGCGCCATATTCAATCTGGAAAAACTCGACTGGTACAACTGGCAATGGAGACGAAGAAAATTTCTCGAAGTGGTAGAAAAAGACCCATCGCAACGAACCACGCTTCTCCTGAAAGAGTGTGAACCATATCTCGATTCGCAATTCAAGAACCTGGGCAATGGCAATGCTAAACAACTTCTCGCGCGCGCCATCGAAACTGTTGAAGAAAAAATTCTTCAGGATCCTAAGCCTGTTAATCAATATATTGGATTCTACTTCACACCTCCTGAGTTCAAACCCGAGGTCGTCTATAGTGAAAAAATGAAGGTTGATAGCGAGATCGTAAAAACATTGCTCCCTGCCGCGATTGCGGCACTATCAGAAATTTCTCAAGAAAATTGGAGTGAAGAACAAGTAAAACTCTCCCTCGTAGGCGTAGTCGCCGCATTAGGTCTCAAAAATGGCCAAGTCTTCTGGCCGCTCCGCGCCATCCTCACCGGCGAGCAATTCTCCCCCGGCGTCTTCGAAGTAATTTGGGCACTTGGGAAGGAGGAAACCCTCACACGACTGAAAAACGTGAAGATATAGACACGCTTCACGAAACTTCAATATGACCGATACGGATCCCTATAAAGGCCGATTATTTCAAGTATGGTAACAAAATACGACCTTTCCATATGAGTCATTTTGATGTTATCCCCATAGATAGCATGGAGCGGAACAAGGAACTCCCTCGCCCAATCCGGATAAAAATCAACCACATCGGAAAAATCAATGTCAATCTTCGCATCAAGTGGCATCGTTTCCAGTGTTGGCTGAAAATCATGCCATGCTCGTTTACCATCCTCCGACGAAGATAATTTCGTACCGAAATTACTCAACAATATCACAACGGGTTCTGAAACTTTTTCCATCATCTGAGCAGCATCGGATAGAGCTGACTTTTTCTTGATGAAAATCAAAACATCGACTTTTCGATAATATCTCCTACTAGCAGAGTACAATCGCACCGCGCTCAATATGCCTGTCCGGTCCCATCGTCGTAATGTTATCGGCGCAACTCCCAGAAGCCTCGAAACTTCACCAATCGACAGCATTTGATTTTCGTCTTCTTGAATCGCATTTTTAGCAGCCTGTAAATCCATAACAAAATAGTATCACGCCAATCTAACAAAAGTCTGAAAAAATCGTGAATTTTTGTTGAAATTTTCGTGACACGCGCCCTGAAGTTCGAAACTGAAAAAAGCATCGTAAGAGAGAGGAGTATCTCGGAAATGGTCAGGTATACAAAGTTGCACATTGTTAATCAAGATTACTCATGTAGAGGAATGTACAACCGATACAAAAAGGGTAATCCCGACCGTCTATCATCACATAATCCAAAGCTAAACAAAGCTGAAATTAGCACCAATTATTAACTAAAACACAAAAATAACTTTTGACAAGAATATGGATATATGGTAAAAACTATCGCGGTCTATTATTTACAGCCACAAGCTGCCATTTAATAGCCCCGGTTCCTTAAAAACTAGCAGAGTCAATCAAACGATACCAAGCTGTGCCCTCTTTGGACGCAAGTGGCCCGTGGAAAATTGCAGAATACCTCATTCTCCAGCTTTCCGCGTGTCACCTACCAATGGAGCCGACCTACATGGTCGTTTAACACTGATATGGTGTCTACGGTTTGTCCACCAATGAGGACAAGGGCACGTTGCCCAAAAGTTCATTTCAAGTTCCAGGCAAGTTCATTCGCGGATACGTACTATCCGCCACTTTGCACGTCCACAAGGATGTGCGCACAAGGCAAGGCTATCCATGCAGACCCAGAAAACCAGCCCCCGCTCGGGTAAAACCGGGAAACAGAAGGCGATCACCGCCAAGTCCACTCAGGCGCCCAAGGAAAAGTTCCAGACGCAACCCCCGATCGAATTCGGCCCGGACACGATCATGATTCCGGTTGAGCACGTGGACACCAATCACGAGCTCTTCGGCTTCGCCTCGACCATCGTCGTTCACGAAGGAAAAGTCGTGATCAACCCGGGCACGTTCATCCCCGACAAAGTCGACACGGTAATCGTGTCCGCCGAGCTGCGCAAGAACTTCGCAGAGATCGTCTACATCGGCAAGGTGCCGGGGACGAAGATCGCGATCGCGATTCTGGGCACCGTCATGATGGGGGAACTCGAGACCTACCAGCATGGGTTCTTCGAGAGCAACATCGTCACCGAGCGCCTGATCCTGGGTCGCCGTGAAGATGGTACCCTGTTCGTGATCGAGAACGCCGCCGAAGTTGCCTAATCAGCGACCGAGGCAAAAAACGAGGTGAATTGAGGAATAACTATCCTCCCTCACCGAGTGTGGAAGCCGTCAAGCGACTCTGCTACATCTGAAATACAGTCCAGTAGGACGTGTCAGGTGCGTAGGACGAAAAATGGAGGGAGTTAGTTGTAGTGGGAATGGTCAGACCGACCGTTCACGCCGCAGCCGACTCCCTCCGCTTCCCAAAAAATTCTTTCATCAATAAACAATCAGTGTTAAAATCGAGACGTGAAACAAACTCCATCAATCACGCTCATCGCGTTACTCGCAACAAGTTTACTTGTTTTTTCAGGCTGCGAAATGATTGATCAGATCACAGGGGATTTTTCCAAAAGCGTCGACAACGTAAAAAAAGAAGCGGAGAAAGTGCAGACAAATCTGAAAGATGCGAGAGAAAATGTAGACCGAAAAATTCAAAAAGTGGAAAACGTCGTCAACGCGGTTGGAGATCTCCAAAAGGAGCTCAAAAACTAGCCAAATATCTTCATGAAACCCCTCAAAGTTCAGTTCCACGTTCATACCAAGGATGATCCGTTGGACAAGCCAAAACATACCGCAAAAGAAATGTTGGATTTTGCCGCGTCCGCACAATATGATGTTGTATCAATTACGCATCATGATGGATATTTTTTTAATGAAGAAATTTTCGCATATGCTGAAAAACTGGGGATTCTCCTCGTTCCAGGAATAGAAAAAACCATAGAACGCAGACATGTATTGATCATCAACGCCACGCCTGATGTCGAAAAAATCGTTACTTTTTATGATCTGAGTAAGTACAAAAAATCACATCCTGATTGCCTGATAATCGCACCACATCCGTATTTTCCAAGAGGATTCTGTTTACAGGAAAAACTTATTAAAAATATAAATATATTTGATGCCATTGAATATTCATGGTTCTTCACAGAAAATATTAATCAATTCAACAAGAAGGCGGAAAAAATCGCAAAACTTCACCGCAAGCCGATCATAGCAACATCAGATAATCACATTTTGAAATATTTTAATCAAGGATATACGGTAGTACATGCGGAAAAAACATGGCCAGCCATTCGCAATGCCATTCTAGAAAATCACATTGAGATATATACAACACCACTGACGTTGGAACAATTTTTCAAAATAACCTTGGAGATGATTATAAAATTTGATATTCCGTGGCAGTTCAGAAGAATAGTCCCTTGGGTGGGGCAGTTCAGAAGTCTTACATCTTCGACAAAAAAATGTTACGCTAAAGATGTCACGATAAAAAAATAACTTCGTTATGAAAAACCTCCTCGCACGCATTGTCGATCACGCGCAGAAGAATCCGCAAAGAATCGTTTTTGCCGAGACGGATGATCCAAGAACATTGAAAGCAATTGCGTACTTGAACGAACACAAAATTGTAATCCCCGTACTAATTGGCAACAAAGAAAAAATCACCGAAATAGCCAAGAAAAATAAAATAGAGCTTCCTATCGAACGAATTGAAATAGTCGATATTGATGGAGCAGAGACGAAAGAACGACTAGAAAAATATACACAAGAATTATTTTCGCTCAGAAAAGAAAAAGGAATGACGCTGGAAGACGCCGCGAAATGGATCCGGATGCCGGATTATTTTGGCTGTATGATGACCCATTTCGACGATGTAGATGGAATGGTCTCGGGAGCAAATTCGCACTCGAGCGATTTTTTGATGCCTATTTTTCAAATTATCGGAACGAAAGAAAAATTTCACAAAGTTTCGGGGGTATTTTTTATGGTGTTGAAAAAAAGATTGATGCTGTTCGCAGACTGCTCGGTACAGGTAACGCCGGGAGCGCATGAACTAGCGGATACAGCCATTGATACCGCCGAGACTGCAAAACGATTTGGCATAGAACCACGAATCGCATTCCTCGCTTTTTCTACGCATGGTTCATCAAAAGATCCATCGCTCGATCACGTTCGAGAAGCGGTTTCTATCACGCGTGATCGTCGTCCGGATTTAATTATTGATGGCGAAATTCAGCTAGACGCTGCCATCGTTCCGGAAGTAGCGAAGAAAAAATACCCCGATTCACCACTAAAAGGAAACGCGAATGTGCTGATTTTTCCGGATCTGAACTCTGCCAATATCGGATATAAATTATGCGAACGTCTCGCGAAAGCCAGCGCTATCGGACCAATATTGCAAGGCTTGCGCAAGCCGGTAAATGACCTGTCGCGCGGTTGCACCTGGACAGATATCGTTTACACCGCCGCCATCACCGCCTGTGAAGCCATGTCGATAGATTATTAACCTCACTTCCTCATGCTCATTCTTGTATTCAATGCTGGCTCTTCAAGTCTCAAGTGTCAACTGATCGAAACAAAAAGCGGCAAGTCGTTATTCAAGTCGATCATGGATAGAGTGGGAAAGAAGGAGTGCGAGTTTCGCATGGAGGTAGGCAAAAAAATGCTTACCCTTCACCCAAAAGTTCGCACGATTACCGAGGCGATGAAAGTTACCACGGAGATGCTTTTCAGTCAGAAGATTTTTGGAAAGGAGAAAATTGTGGCGATCGGTCACCGCGTAGTACACGGTGGAGAGAAGTACACGAAACCAACCACCATTACACAAAAAGTACTCAAGGAAATTACAGCACTATCAAGCCTTGCGCCGCTACACAATCCTCCGAATATCGAAGGAATAAAGGCAGCTCAAAAGATGTTCAAAGGTCTCCCGCAAATCGCCGTTTTCGATACGGGATTTTACAACAATCTTCCCATTGAAACCTATCTCTATCCGGTACCAATCGAGTGGTACAATCATTTCGGCGTGAGAAAATATGGATTTCACGGGATTAGCCATGAATACGTAACGCTACAGGCCTTGAAAAAAATGAAAGGATTTCTTTCATTTAGTAAGCAAAAAAATGTAAAAATTATTTCATGCCACCTCGGAAACGGATGTAGCATTACGGCATCACTTGGGGGCAAAGCGCTAGACACAAGCATGGGATTTACGCCGCTAGAAGGCATTCCCATGGGAACAAGATCGGGATCTATTGATCCGGCATTGGTTCCATATCTAGCGAAGAAACTAAAAGTAACGGCAGAAAAAGTGGTAGACCTTCTTAATAAAGAATCCGGACTCAAGGGAGTCTCCGGAGGACTATCGAGCGATATGCGGACAATTCATATCGAGGCAACAAAGAACAATGCGGCCGCGCAACTAGCGTATATGATATTTATTGATCGGACAGCGAAACAGATTGCCAGCTACACTTCGGTGTTGCGTGGCCTCGACGCCCTCGTATTCACGGCAGGTATCGGAGAAAACGCTACCTATGTGCACAAAGACATTTTGAGTAGACTCGCCCACCTCAACAAGTTCAAAACATTCATCATTCCAACCAACGAAGAGTTGCATATTGCTCAGCTTTCCGCCAAACTGCTGTAAATGAACACTCGAACCAGCGGTAAAACAATAGCCATTATCGGCGGCGGCGCGGCAGGCATGATGGCCGCGGCAAGATTAGCCGAAGGCATAAAAAGTTTACAAGAAAAGAACTCCACGCAAGAAATCAAGATAGTACTCTTCGATAAAAACGATCACCTGGGAGCCAAGGTTATTATTAGCGGCGGTGGCCGCTGCAACGTAACAACGGGAATTGCGGACATCAAAAAACTCCTGGAAAACTACCCTCGTGGCGCAAAATTCCTTCGAACCGCCATGCATAATTTTTCACCATCAAAAGTAATGGAATGGTTCGAATCTCACAGCGTACCACTCAAAACCGAGGAAGACCTCCGTGTTTTTCCACAATCTGACAACGGAAAGGACATCGTCGGCGCCCTGGAAAAAGCCCTAGCACCAATCACCAAACTTCACCTACGAACAAACGTTACGAATATCAGCAAGCGAACCGGATTTATCATCCAGACAAAGAAAGAAACCATCACCGCTGACTACCTCCTGATAGCAACCGGCGGAAGCGCCTACAGACAGACCGGATCAACGGGCGACGGCTACGCATTCGCCCAAGCACTGGGCCATACGATTACTGGGCTCGCCCCATCACTCAGCTCTTTCATCACCAAAGAACCTTATCCAAAAGACCTGGCCGGTGTTTCTTTCACACAAACAGAAATCACCCTCGCCTCAAACACTTCACCCACCGAAACCAAACACTTTACCCGGAAAGGCCCGCTCGTTTTCACCCACCGCGGCGTCAGCGGTCCTGCGATCTTCGCCCTATCGGGTATGGCAGCCTACGAGACATTTTCACCGGAAAAACCGCACCAACTCAGCATCAACTTTGTCCCGAAACTATCCCACACGGAACTTCTCAATAAACTTCAGGAACAAGCCAACCTTCACGGAAAAAAAGAGTTCAAAAATTTCCTCGATATCTTCCTCCCTAAATCTCTCTGCGAGGTTATCACGCACATACTTATCAAACAAAAAAAACTCACCTCCGAAGACATGCACGCAGGCCAGATGAACGCCGAACTCAAAAAAGAAACCGCGAAACTCATCCAGGCATTTCCTCTCACCATAACAGGCCGAAGTCCGGGCGAAGAGTTCGTCACGGCCGGTGGCGTACCGCTCACCGAAGTAGACCCAAACACTATGGAGTCAAAGATCTGCCCCAACCTCTACTTTGCCGGCGAGGTCTTGGACATTGACGGTTTCACCGGCGGCTTCAACCTCCAAGCCTCATGGGCTAGCGGATATTTGGCTGGAGAGAGCATATTATCTCAAGTGTAAATAAGCCAAAAAATCATGATGAGCAGCTTGCACAAAGCTGCCTTTCGTGATATAATAGACAGAAAGAAAAATACCCTTTGTAACCCCTCACGTTATGATTCTCAAGGCACGCAAAATTCCTATCAAGGTCGGACACAAGTACATCGTAGTGTTCAATGAGAAAGTTGCTCATATGCTGGATGTTCAGCCATCCGATCGTGTATCGGTGCGTAACGGCTCCAGGCAGATAACCTGTATCGTAGAAATTACCGAGAGTCATGATGTCAAAGATACGGAAATTGGTCTGCATGTTGAAACATGGGACGAGCTGAAAGCCGATCGAGGAGACAAGATGTTTGTGACATTGGCGGAAAAACCGGAGTCAAATAAATATATTAGAGAAAAACTCGACGGAAAGGAGCTTTCAAAAGAAAAAATTGACACGATCGTTCGTGACATCGTACACGATGATCTTTCTGACGTAGAAATGACCTATTTTGTATCAGCGTGTTACATGAAGGGACTAAACAACGAAGAAACAGCAAACCTCACGAAATCAATCGTAGAGCACGGAAATCGCATTATACCTAAAAGCAAAATCATCGCGGACAAGCACTGTATCGGAGGTGTTCCGGGAAATCGAACCACCATGGTGGTTATTCCGATTATAGCCGCAGCCGGTATTACCATTCCAAAAACCTCATCACGAGCTATTACAAGCCCATCCGGGACGGCTGATACTATGGAGGTAATGTGCAATGTTACCAACGATGCAAAGAAGCTACAGAAAATTTTGGAGAAAGTTGGGGCCTTCATCACCTGGGGTGGTGGGGTGGATCTAGCGGCAGCAGACGATCGCCTGATTCGCGTACGTCATCCTATGAGCCTCGATCCAAAAGGCATGCTCCTAGCATCAATTATGGCTAAAAAATACGCCGTAGGATCAACGCATGTATTGATCGATATTCCATACGGGCCACAGGTAAAAACAAGTACGCTCACGCAAGCCCTGGAATTGAAGAAAGATTTCGAACGGCTAGGAAAAATGCTTGGGATGAACGTAAAAGTAATTGCCACACGCGGCGATGCGCCAATCGGTCGAGGAATCGGACCGGTTCTGGAAGCCATCGATGTGATGTCTGTTCTGGAAAATAAACCGGACGCACCGAAAGATCTTCGCGAAAAGGCGATATTCATGGCGGGAGAGCTATTAGAGCTATGCGGGAAATCAAAGAAGGGAACGGGGGAAACCCTCGCTGAGAAAATTCTCAGCTCGGGTTCGGCACTGAAAAAAATGAACGAGATCATCGACGCCCAGGGACGCAAAAAAATGCCAAAGGTGGGAAAACTCACTCACGCCGTCTTGGCTGAGAAATCAGGAAAAATCACCGGCGTGGATAACAAATTAATATCGCACGTCGCCCGCGTAGCGGGCGCCCCGAAAAACCCAGGTGCCGGCGTGCTGATCACAAAAAATCTCAATGATATGGTAAAAAAAGGAGATATCCTCTACACCATATATGCCGAAAACAAGCAGCGCCTGAGTAACGCCATCGCAGAATCAAAAGCAAAAGTATATACCATCTCGTAATGTCGCATAATACAGACAAAAAATGACCTACAAAGACATCAAGACCGGTATCAAAAATCTCACTATTCAGGGCGCGGAGAATATCGCCATTGCCGCGGTAGACGCCCTGGCACAAGTTCTCGCGCAAACCCACGACGCCAAAAAGATCCAACGCGTCTACGCTGAACTAATTTCACTCCGCGCCACCGAACCAGCACTACGCAATGGGCTTAATTACGTTCTTGCCAATTTCAAAAAAGTAAAAGATCCGGCAAAAAAAGTCAAAAAACACTTCTCCGATTCGCAAAAAAAAATAGCTGAATACGGCGCCAAAAAAATCTTCAACGGGATGAACGTCTTCACGCACTGTCACTCTTCTACCGTAGAAAATATTCTCATCCTCGCGCACAAACAGGGTAAGAAATTCACCGTTTACAACACCGAAACCCGTCCAAAATTCCAAGGTAGAATCACCGCTACCAACCTCGCAAAAGTAGGCATAAAAGTCGTCCATATGGTCGACAGTGCCGGCCGCACCGCCCTGAAGAAGGCCGACATCTTCCTCTATGGCTGCGATTCATTCTCATCCGAGGGTAAGACAATCAACAAGATCGGCACCGAGGCGCTGGCCGAGGCCGCCAACAAAGCCCGCATCCCCGTCTACTGCTGCACCAACACCTGGAAGTTCAACCCACAAACGATTCAAGGATTTGAAGAAGTCGTAGAACTTCGCGACCCCAAGGAAGTATGGGACAAAGCCCCAAAAGGCGTTACCATCTTCAACCCCGCGTTCGAGATCATCTCCCCCGACATCATCACCGGTTGCATCACCGAAATCGGCATCTTCAAACCGGAAAGCATTGTAAACAGGATCGCCACAATATATCCGTGGCTTGTACCATAAAGCTGATTTCGCATTTTTTTGATTTATTCCCATATATTTGCTATAATAAAGATGTAAAAGCTCTCGGCCGTAGTTTATGCACTACACTTAAGCGGGGGGCTTTTTTCATATCGGAAATATGGAAATAAGATACTTTTGTCCGTTCTTTTTAAACTCCTTTATCTGTACCATAAACTTATCCCCTTCTTTTGTTTTTCCCAGAAATCGATGAAGGATTTCATCTTTTTTATCAGGATTATCTTTTGAGGTAGGGGCAACTCTCGTTTTCGCTATAAGTTCCAATGCAGCCGGAAAACATTTTAATCTCCTCATGCGATCTCTCCAATTCACCTTTTGAAATAAGTGCTCCCAAAAATAATGGAGGAAAATCTTATTTTTATCAAAATATATAGAACGAATATATGGCTTGCGCTTTGATTTACGCTTGATTGCCAAAAAATAATCAAAGGCCTCGTCGGCTACTATCATAATTATAGAGGCTGATCAAGGTATTACAGGCTTAAATAAGCCAAGAATATGTCATCTTTTTGTCAGAAAATTTTCAGGAATCTTTCAGAATTTTGACAGCCACATGACACGCCATCCTCCCCCATGCTACAATACCCACAATGATAACCTCCGAAGACAAAAAATTCCTCGAACTCCTCGACCAATCCGAGCCGAAGGCCCTCTGTCTACGCGCACAGATCAGCGCGCTCTTCGCGAAAAAAGGAAAACTCCTCATCCAACATACCAACGACTGGCACAAGGAATATAACTGCTCCAAGATCGGCTGCATCAGGAATGAGATGCAAATCCCATCCGGTCATCGTCGTGAAATATGCTATGGGATATGCGCCGAACAGTGGTGTCTCGCTCTCGCAGCACGCGACGGCATCAGCCTGGAAGGTTCAACTCTCTACGTCACTAAACACCCCTGCCGAATATGCGCCAGCATGATCGCGATCGTCGGTGTCAAGCGTGTCGTCTATCAGGAAGGATACCCCGTCGCTATGGCAAACTTTGATATTTTCAAAGCAAAAAAAATAAAAGTCGAGATTGGTCCAAACACGAAATACAAGGATCCGAAAGCCATCAAAGCACACTCGATTTAATATGAAACTTTCAGTTGTCATTCCTGCCTACAACGAAGAAAAATATCTTCCAGGCTGTCTCGAATCTCTGAAAAATCAAACATTTCGCGATTTTGAAATTATCGTCATTGATAATAACTCCACCGATACAACAGCGGAAATCGCCATGCAGCACGGAGTCAACATCATTCACGAAGCAAAAAAAGGCGTTGGCGCAGCCAGAAAAAAAGGCTTCTCGCAGGCACGCGGAGAAATCATTGTTTCTACCGATGCTGACTGCACCTTTCCACCTGACTGGCTGGAGAAAATAGCTCACGCATTCGAAAATCCAAACACAATCGCCGTATACGGCACTACCATAATCGAAGACCCATCTATTTGGAAACGACAACTTTCATACTATGTAATGAACATTTTTTATCAAATCAACGACCGGCTCAACAAAAAACAATTTCAAGGTTCAAACTCAGCCGTACGAAAAACCGCTTACGAAAAAACCACCGGCTACGACTCATCCCTCGGCGCTCTCGAAGATGCCGATCTTTGCAAAAAACTCATGAAAATCGCTACCCCATCCGCAATCTTCTTCGATCCGTCCATCAAAATCATCACCTCCGCGCGACGCCTCAAAAATGGAAACTTTCTCAAAAGCCTCTGGACTTATCTCACCTGGTACTACCAAACATGGTGGAAACAGTCATCAAAAAAAATTCAAACCGTTGAAGATATTCGTTAATATCCCCCCATGCGCATCGCCATTTTCACCGACGTCTTTCCTCCATCCATCAATGGGGTATCTTCATCGATTCTTCTTCTCAGTAAAGAACTTGTCCGACGTGGTCATTTCGTGAGAGTATTTACGCCAAAAATTAGAAAGGGACAGCTGACAAAAACACAACTCGAGGGGGTGAACGTCTCATACTCATCATCGATTCCAAGCCTCTTCTACCCTGACGTGAAACTCGCCATACCGGTGTATCCAAAAACCGTATACCGACTCATCAAAGACAAGATCGATATTGTACATTTTCACACTCCCCTACCGATTGGCGCCGATGGTATTCTCGCGGCAAAACTTCTGGGTCTACCGGTAATAGGAACCTTCCATACCTATTTCATGGAGCCGGAATATCTCAAAGTAATGGGTCTCGATCGAGCGGGGAAAGGCATGACCAACCTCCTCGTAAAACTAGGTTGGAAGTACTCTAACCTCTACTACAACGCCGCCAATCTGATAACCTCACCCTCGCACTACACACAAAAAATGTTGATCAAAAACAACATCAAGAAAAAATCAATCGTCATTCCGAATGGAATAGATATTCCAATACTAAATAAAAAAACACTCACCATTCGTGATACAAAAACCTGTCTCTACGTAGGCCGCATCAGTAAGGAAAAAAATATAGCCACACTCATCGAAGCATTCGAACTCGTTCACATCAAAATCCCCGATGCAAAACTAATCATTGTCGGAGATGGTCCGGATTTAAAAAAAATAACCAAACTCGTCGAAAAGAAAAATCTTCAAAAAATCATCACCCTCACCGGGAAAATTCCTTACGAAAAACTTCTCAACTCTCCTCTCTATCGAGAATCAACTCTCTTTGTAACGGCTTCCACATCAGAAAATCAACCAATGTCACTTCTCGAAGCCATGGCATTTGGACTCCCAATTGTTGCCGTAGCCAAACGCGGAATTCCCGAACTCATCACGGACAACGGACTCCTCTGCAAGAACGATACACCAAAAGAACTTGCTACGCACATGATCACCATTCTCAATAACTCAAAAAAGGCGCAGACAATGTCCCAAGCCGCCCTGCAACACGCCAAAAAATTCACCATTGGTCACGTCGCGAAGCAGTTCGAAAATGCTTATCGCGAACTTATAGGCCTTACAGACTAAGAGAATACATTTTCTGGGCCCCAAGCAAGTAGAGCTTACCCGTACTCTTGTCCAGAGAAATATCACGAATATCACTGAGCCCGTCAACGATAATTTGATACATGTAAACCAATCCTTGAGTCTTTGGCTCCTTTGTATAGACAAAAATTCTGGCACCATCCAATACAAACAGCTGACTCATTTCCGAATCGGTATATATTTTAGTTGGATGGGTCATTGGCGCAAAAGGAGCCTTGTCGATCTGAAGCGCCTGTTTCACGCCACCATAATATCTCTCAAGAACACCATCGCTGTTAACAACAAAGACGTTCGAATCTATGGTAAAGGCCACCGCGCTACTCATTTTTCCGTCAGTTTTGTAGCCTTCAGCGGCTCCGAAGCTATCCTTACTTTTTACAAAAGGATACCTCCACAATTGGTCGGAAGTGGGATCCAAAACATATAATCTGCTTCCCCAGTCGGTAATTTGCACACCTTTACGGAAACCACCCTCCTGCGTAGTCATTTGACGAAGACTCCCGGCCTTCAACTCATACAGTTTCCCGCTCTTGGAAAAGAAAACCGGTTCATCTTTTTCATCAAAATACGTACCCGAAATAATAGCCTCATTCTGTTCGAAACTGAGAGGAGCCTGAACTTTATCAAGCATAACCTGATACAACTTCTGGGCATCAAAAACATAGTAACGATCCTTACCTGAAATCATGCCGATGGCGCTATCCACACCCTGGGAAGAAAGATCAGCCGTTACCGTCGCGGTAACATGTTTGATATTATCCATAACATCACGGGCGCTTTGAATTTTCGTCAAGATTTCTCGCGCCTTGTCCCGATACTGACCGGAATTCAAAACCTCCTTCACTCTATCCTCAGCTGATTGCAAAATCACTCCAGCCGCCTTCTTATCAGTCTGCGCCTGACTCTCCGCGTCACTGATCATCTGGGACGACCCCTGTAATTTCTGTTCATAGGAAAGTAGCTCGGCACTCTTGATTTGCCCATGTCGAACCATCCAGATTCCACCGGACAAAAGGAGAATAACAACAATAAACAATGCCAAAATTTTGTCTTTAGTGATGCCATCTTCCCGCGTCAGGCGATACTGAACATTGCTGGCAAAGCGTCCAAAAAGACCGGTCTTTTCGAAAATCTTCGACCCTCGTACGCGATCCATCATAATTCGATGATACTTCTTTGCTTTTTGCATTAACGGACCAAACGAGGCCACCACGCTCGTTTTCTCACCAGTTCCATAATCTTCAAACACCTCCGTGTCCTCCTCTTCAAGGCTCTTCTTTTCCATCAAAAGCGAAGTGCCAACGCCAACAAATCCGATCCTTCCCAAAATTTCTCCGGAGAGATGGTCACGCAAATCAGAAAGTGTTCGCTGAACGCTATTGGCAAGTATTATTCGAGAAAGATCAACTTTTGTGATATATCGCAAAACTCGCGTCGTGCAGAAAAGCACAAAATCCCCGGGTTCCAAATCGCCATTGGCAATACTCATAAATAGATCTCCATCCTTCTGGGACGGGTCATACAAACCTTCACTCACAATACTTACAAATCGCTTCCTAATGAGATAGGCCTCACTATCACCGCACTGACTCAGATAGAGTGAACTACCCTCGATAGCCGCCACAACCGCATGAACAGTACCGATGTGCTTATTGAGCTTCCCTTTTCGGAAGTCCGATATGGCCCTATTAATCGCCTTTAATGAATTTTCAAAACGCAAATACCCCTCATGCACCTCCCCTCCCTCAGCCTCTGCGAAAAACGTCGTCTTCAAAGCTGAAAAAACTGCCTCCCCCATGGCTTCAGCCTCAGAAGGATTATTTTGAATCTCCAAACACACAAAAACATGCCCACCGCTCCCTCTATGCTCATTTACCTCATAAGCATAATTCTCCAGGAAGCTGCCTTCATCCCTTCCTGCAAACAAAAACTCGTATTGAACCTTGAGCGCCATAGGACAGTCATTTGAGATATACAAAGCAAAATCAAGCCAAACTATACACGTACCGCAAGACATTTTCAACATAATGATGACTGATTATTGACATGGATAACAATCCACGATAAGCTGCCGTGGCAGTAACGAAAGCAATATCATCAATTTTTACTATGTTAGCGAAACTAAAAAAACGAAAACGCGCTCGAACGCACGGCTTCCTGAAGCGATCAAAATCGGTCGGAGGTAGAAAAGTGCTCGCGGCACGTCGAAGAAAGGGTCGAAAGAGTCTCACCGTATAAACCCAATGCTTCCAAAACTCAATCGTCTCAGCACGAAGGAGATCGACCTGCTGTTTAAAAAAGGGGCTACGTTTCGAACACCTCTCGCTATCATTCGGAGACGCGTAACCGACAGCACACTGGCACGATTTGCCGTGATGTTCGCCAAAAACAACAAACTCAGTTCGGTGGAGCGCAATCACATCAAGCGTCAAGTCTACACCATAATAAGAAAAGAGCTAGAACAGTACGAAACAGGAGCGGACTATGGCATACTACTATCACAAAGAATGATTACCATGAAAGATGACAAAAGAGCGGAAGAGCTGTCGCCAATCCTCAAGCATCTTATGAAGTCTAACAAAACCGATGTATGAACAAAAAAATGCTGAACAACGTTCTCAAGTTCCTCGTTATTTTTCTGATAATCAATTATTTATATGGAGTTTTTATTCCGAAACAAGGAGCAACAACGGTCGCCGCCGAACCGGTGAGAATCGTAATGAGTAATAACGAATACGGCAAAGAAGCGCTCGTAACCGCCACAATAGAGAACAACACCGACAAAGATCTAGTGATTCCGAATGACTGCCCGAGTGAACCTCTGGATGTATCCATATATACAGGAGGAGCATGGAAGCAGATACAGGCAACTCCGGATATCGCATGCGGAGCAGAAAAGACTATCACCATTAAAGCAAAAACATCCCTCAAGGTTCCTTATGATAATTGGAACTACGCCCTTTTTGGAAACAACGGTCGTTACAAAATCTCCCTGAAAGCCGAAGATGCCAAACAGTATGAGTCACCGGAATTCACCATCGTGAATCAAAATATATTCAAATCACTCTGGACGGTCATATTTTATCAGCCAATTTACAACGTCCTGATCTTCCTCACGACGAAACTCCCCTATCACGATCTTGGGTTCGCTATCATTCTGTTGACGATGTTGATTCGCATTATTCTCCTGATACCATCACAAAAAGCCCTCAAATCACAGAAGAAAATGCAGGAGCTACAGCCAAAACTTGAAGAAATAAAAGAAAAACACAAAGGCGACCAACAAAAAATATCTCTTGAGACCATGGAGCTCTGGAAAACGCACAAAGTAAATCCATTCGGCAGCTGCTTACCGCTTCTCATTCAATTTCCGGTATTCATAGCGCTTTTTTACGTCGTCGAGTCGGGACTCAATCCGGATCACGCTCACCTGCTCTACGCAGGTTTTGTTACGGTAGTCTTCAGGGAAATTAATACAAACTTCCTCGGCATTCTTGAGCTAACCAAGAGCAACACATTTGTGTTACCGTTGATAGTCGGACTTCTTCAGTTTGTTCAAATGAAAATGACGATGAAAAAGTCCGCTCCCCAAACAGGAAAAAAGTCCGATATGGACATGGCAAATACCGCGATGGTGTATGTAATGCCTGTCATGGTCGCCTTCATTACGGTTTCCGTCCCGGCTGCCGCCGGGCTCTACTGGGCCACCTCAACGCTCTTTGGAATAGCGCAGCAATATGTGGTAAACAAAGAATCGGAAAAGAAGAATGGACCAAAGCAGATTATAGAAATTAAGGCATAAATACGAGTCAAAGACCCCCTTCCTACACTACTATTTCTCTTAACTCCCTCTAACATGGAACTTGAACGAATGATTCTTCAGATGGTTGAAGACTTCTCCAAGCGCTTGAACCTACCGGTAACGAACATGGAACTTACCAAATCCGACGATGGAACCTATCGCGTCAACCTGGAGGTGGAAAAAGATCAGGCAAATTCGCTTATCGGTCATCACGGTGAAAATCTGATCGCCCTGCAGCACATCATGAAACTCATCCTCTGGAGAGAAATTGACAAAGAAAATGAAAAGAAAGGTGGAAAAAGCGTAGATAGTGAAACCTTCGGTTTCGTACTCGATATAGAAAACTACCGCAGACGTCAGGAGGAAAATATCATTTCAATGGCCGAACAAAAGGCGGAAATAGCCCGAAAGACACGTAAAAACCAAAGCCTCCCACCGATGTCTCCATACTTCCGAAGGCTTATTCACGTCCATTTCACCCAGCCACGATTCAGCGATCTCGAGACCGTCAGTGTCGGCGAAGGAGAGTTTCGCTGTCTCACCATCCGCTCCAAGGAATTGATAGAAGAATAATATTCAATACCATGAACCACCGCTTTTCCCCTATAAAACAAGTATTACTCATAATACCGCTCATAACACTTGTGACATTGTATTCGGGAATGAGCGTATACGCGCAAGGCCCTGTGACTCCGGCCATAGCCCCAGATGCACAACCTATTACCGGAGAAGCCATTCCACAGCCCTCACAGAAGCCATTCGACGACATCGATGTCGGTTCGTCATACTACGTGCAACTCAAATATCTCAAAGACTTCAATCTCATCAACGGTTACGAAGACGGCACGTTTCGTCCGAAGAATATGATCAATCGTGCTGAGGCGGCGATAGCTATGAACAAGATACTTTTGAATTTTGAAATTCCAACCGGTTTCAAAAATAAGAAGGAAATAGCCTATACGGACATACCATCAAAATACTGGGCCGAAGAATCCATACAAAAACTCACAACGCTCGGAATAGTAAAAGGCTATACGGAAACAGAGGGAGGAAAAGACACGGGCAAAATAACATTCCAACCGGAAAAAACCATCAATCTCGCCGAAGCGGTAAAAATGGCCATGAGTATTGAAATGATAAAAGACCAAAATCTCACACTACCAACCGCAATGAAAAGTTCATTCAAAGACGTCCAAGGCACCGAGTGGTTCGCCCCGTATATCGAGCTAGCCCAGCAAAAAACACTACTCACCTATAGCACCAAACAGCTCATTCATCCAAACGACAACATGACGCGAGGAGAATTTATGAATATCCTCTACAAGACGATCAAAACGCGCGAACCGGGACACTTCTTCGGAAGAGGAAGTTTTTATAGTGATTTCTTCGAGGGACGTAGCACCTCCAACGACGAAAAATACACACAAAACGGCTACACTGCGGCACATCTCACCCTCCCATTCGGTACCAAACTCGAAGTCACCTACTTACGAAACGGACAAAAAGTTACTGTACGCGTCAATGATCGCGGCCCTCATACTCCAAGTTTTAGTCTCGACCTGACTCGCAAAGCTTTTGAGGAACTCGCAAATCCATCAGAGGGAATTATTCCGATCGAGTACCGTATTGTGACAGAATAATACTCACGCTATACTCTTTCCATGAACGAAGTAATTCTTCCAAGACGAAACTCGAAAATTTTCAGTCGTGAGACTTTTTCCAAACAGACGAACAAAATCATCACGACGTTGGTTCTCCTCCTCGGAGGAATGATCATTATCCTCAGCGCCGTGTTCATCTCGATGACCAGTTCTACGTCTCAAAAAGGCTACGAGCTCAAACTTCTTCAAAATCAAAACGAAGACCTCCGCGTAGAGAAGGAAAAGCTCAAAACTAAGCTCAACGAGTCCCAATCCTTCAGCGAGATCGAAAATACCCAAAAATTGAAGGAAATGACCGCCCCCGAAGCCAAACAGTACGTTACGAGCAAGCGTACACGAACGAAGTGACTCCCGTTGACTTTCCGCAAACAAGCCCTATACTTGAGTCCAGTCTATTTCGGTTTACCCCGCAATGTGGCGCCATCGTCTAATGGTTAGGACGCTACCCTTTCAAGGTGGAGATAGGAGTTCAATCCTCCTTGGTGCTACCACAGACATGCGAATGCATGTCAGATCCTATCCCGATTGAGCCCTTTCCTGATTACTTTCGCCATTGCTTCATACTCCTTCAGCATGCCTAATGCACAAGCTCTGATATAATTTTCTTTTGAAGTTTTTTCAAAACCAATAACATCGTAACCTAAACTAACAGATATAAGATCAAGAAAAAGTCGTATTGTTCTTCCATTACCTTTTTCCTATATAAATATCACGCACCTATGGATTATTCAAAGCCAAATCCACCTCACTCTCACCGCAAACAAAAAAGCAGACCCCTCTAGAGAGATCTGCCTTTTTATAAATCATAAAAAGCCTACTTCAAACGAAGATCCGTAACAGCAAGAGCGTCCTTCGTACTCTTGTCGGAAGTGTACTCGACGGTATAAGCGGCGCCATCGATCTTGGTAACTTTGGCATCATAGAAAGCGGATCCGGTCCATTTAGCTAACAGTACATCACCGACCTTTACACTGCCTGCCTCAGGAACACGTTTAGCAAGAACATTCGCCTTTACAATACAAGTAGGAGTGGATCCATCAGCCCACTTGACGCTGAAACCACCATCGCACGTAGCCCCAATCGTACCTTCCCACCAGGAAGTAGCATTCCAGAGAGCCAGGACAGAGTCATTAACCGCCAGCTCCTTCTGGCAACCGGCAGCGACCAAAATAAACATGGATGCCATGAGCAACCCAATAGTAGAAATTTTCTTCATAAGGATAAAAAGAATAAAAAAATAAACACGGAAAATATAACACAAATCAAGTATAAGCAAAATAGAAAATTCTATTTTACAACTCGAAATTGAGGAATTTTTCTGAGAAGACCGGAAGGAAGTTCAATGGCCCGCGAAATTTTGAAGTATTTTTTACGGTACGTCGCATAGGGAATCGGACGTTTTTTGCCATCCTGAATAACGTAATACAATCCCCTTCCCTCAAGTTTCAATACCATACCATTCACAAAATTCACGGTAGAGGCTCCAAGAACGATACCGGTTTTGAGTGAGGGAGGAGTAGGGGCGGGTACGACAGAAACAGGAATCGATGCGAGAGCAGGAGGAATAAAAATTACCGGAGGAGGACTACTAAAACCACCACCGCCGGATGACGCGGGCGCGGAAACAACAGGAGCCGGAGGCGGCAAAACAAGAACAGGAGGTATCGCCGCAACGCTCCATGTGGCGGAAATGGCATTCGTTTCGGCGGTATAGTTTCCAAGAGCATCGCGGACAATAACCTTCACCGTATGCGATCCTACGCCAAGCGAATTCAACGAGATCGGCGTAGCAACCGGTGTTTCGGAGCTGAATGGACCTGCATCGAAAGAGAATTTATAAGCTATAACATCAGCTGTTCCTGTAACCGTTATCGAAGCGGAAGTTGAAGTCGTCCCATCGGCAGGCGTACCGCTCAACGCAAACGCAGGCGGAGTAGCATCGACCGTCCATGAGTAACTCGTTGCCGCTCCAGCATCCTGAAAATCTCCGACATCACTTTTTGCGACAAATTCAATCTTGTGGACACCATCACTCAACGCGCTCGCCTCACTCAAAATCAGCGGCGCATTCACGAGTATCTCTGGAGAAAAATCCCCCACTCCATCCAATCGATATTTGTAAGCCGTCACGAAGATACCACCAATCGTAAACGTCACTGCAGGGGCGGAAATCAGCGATGGCTTGGTCAAAATCTGTGCCACAATCGGCCCGGCCCACACAGTAAATACATCGGTCTTCACCGGCAAACCAATATTACCAAGCGAATCCTGGAATTGCGCGAAGAGCGTACGCTCGCCGTCTAGCGCACTGCAATTTTTCACACCGGACTTCACATCAAACGTCGTAACCGTATCAACAGCATCAATTGGGTCGAAAAATTCTTTCCCGTCACACGAGAGCTGTACCTTCATTTTGGTACTATCATTTTTGTCCACACCACCATCACTCACCGCCAAAGTAAATTGAGGAGTTTTCGTCTTCATCGGACTCAGCGTCGCTACCGCAATGGTTCCTACCGGCGGAGTAGTATCCACGGTCCACATAGCCACGGTTGGGTGTATCTGCACATTCCCGTTCTCATCTTTTCCATAAACCGATAGTGTATGCGAACCATCGATCAAATCAGATAATGCAAGAGGCTTACTGATATTGACGAAATCCGTTATGACTCCGGAATCAAACATATACGCATAACTCGCAACATCCGTTCCACCTACGGTGATAGACGCATCTTTCGATTTTATAAAACCGGAAGGGGCACCCGATAACGTCACGACCGATGGTGGCATAATGTCATTTGACCCAACTACATCACTATCAATGACACCATTATTGGTCCGAAATCGAATACGTACATCAGGTGGCAATGGCTTGAGGGCAAGATCGGCGTGATTCAGGTCAACGAAAAAAGAATACTCGGGAAGCGGCATACCGGAGGTCAGGGATGAAGTTACATATGAGTTCGCGCTCCACGAAGCCCCTGGCGTCACGACACTCATGGCTCCGGAAATATCCGAATTCGTCGGAGCGGAAAAATTCAATCCCCCGTCCACGCTATATTCGAACTGTTTCAAGGTAATTGGTAAGCCTCCAACAGAATCCGCTAACGTAAACTTCACCAAAAGTTTACCGACCCCACCGTCAACTCCATCATCCTGCAAAACCGCGCCAGTGATAGCCGGAACCGTCTTCAGGCCATTCAGCGCATTATAAGCATTTATTCTTTTACCGGTCGATACTTCTTTTCCTGACGACTGCGTAAATGTATCCCCCGTTTTCAAAATATCGTCACGCACCTGTGTCGCGGTTAAATTCACATCATAGCTCCAAATAAGCGCCGCCAGACCAGCCACATGAGGCGAAGCCATAGAGGTACCACTACTATACACATATCGATTATCAGGAAAAGCACCGGCAATATTCACACCCGGCGCCGCAATGTCCACGCTCGTTTTTCCATAATTGGAAAAACTCGCTATCTTATCAGAAGAATCAGTTGCCGCCACGGCAATAACGGTATTCAAATCATAATTGGAAGGGTAATTCGGAGTGAGGGGATTATCGTTATCGTCTCCACTTCCATCAATCCCACCGTTTCCTGCTGCTGCCACAAACAATCCCGGAAAATCCTGGATAGCATCATGCTCAGCCTGTGAAAAATTAAACCCTCCGAAACTCGCGTTCACAATTTTAACTCCATTCTGCTTCGCAAAATTCAATCCCTTGATCCAAGAATTCGAAGAAATAGAACCGCAAGAATCAGCGACCTTGATCGCCATAATTTTCGCCTGCATATTCACACCGGAAATACCCATGTCGTTATCTCCCCTAGCAGCGGCAATACTGGAAACATGGGTGCCATGGCCGTGATCATCAGCGGGAGAATTCGGTACAAAGTTCGCGCCGACATTGGAGCACCCATTGACATTATCCACAAAATTCCATCCGTGATTCGGGCATCCACCGGGAATAGCGATACCATTTTCATCCTTGCACCCCGCGCTTCCGTCCCACAAATTATCAACGAGATCGGGATGCGTAATGTCTATGCCGGTATCCAAAACGCCTACTACCGTCGATGAACTCCCTTTGAAAATACTCCATGCTTCGGGAACATCAATATCGGCGTCATTCACACCCATGATGCCATTGACATCCTGCGCGGTATTATGCAAACTCCACTGCTTCGCAAAAAAAGTATCGTTGGGGATATGCTGAACAGGAGCCGAAATATCAAAAACTTTTCTCAAATAATTCGGGACGACGTATTCCACGCGGGAGTCATCCTGCAATCTATCAATCAACTCCTCGGTAGACTCATTCGATTTCGAAGAAAGAAGCGTCACATTCTGCGGAGCAATAGTGTCTTCCTTGTTCAAACCCTTCGCAAAGACAAAAGCATTCAATGAAGCCCGGCCGCTTACCTGATCCATATCTATCTTTTTTTCTTTGAATTTTACAAGAACTTCACCCTCAACATGAGGCTCATCAATAATCGTTTCGGATAGAGAGGCATCGAAATTCGTAGGAATATCGTGAAAACTCTGTGCCGCGACAGGCACCATCATCAATCCGACGAGCAAGAAACCAACCGCACCACGTCGTAATAAAAATTGATTTTTTCCCTTCATACAAACGAATAATCGCAAAAGTATTAGAGCATAACACTCCCATATTACAGCGAAAAAGTCAAAGAAAGAGTGAAACTAAAAAAGAGTAATCGTTGAGGCCAGAAGCATGAACGTTCCTATCGTATAAAACGTCAAACGACGATCCTGATAATGTTGCAACCAGAAATATCGGAACGTAATATGCGCCAGAAGAAGGAGGACGGCATAGAAATATATTTGAGTGATAAGTGCAAGGTTTTCAGCCGAAATTCTATTATTCGAATTCATATTATCGGCCTCATCACCCAAAGAACTTCCTGTCATGTTCTGACCATCCGAAACGGACGATACACTGCTTTGTCGCGCGAGAGTCATACTGCGTATCGGACTTACAAACGGTCGCCCAAACATCTGAACTACGACGATTGTTTGGTTTCCCTGATACAGGCCACGCGCCATTCCGACACCAATTTCCGTATAACGCTTACTCAAGAGATTATCCCGATGGGCAGTACTCTGCATCCAGCTCTCCACGACGCGCTCCGCCGAATCGTACTTCATAGCTAAATTTTCTCCGGCATAGAGAAAGTAATATTTTTGCTTGTTCATGAAGTTCCACGGAGTTTTCCCGTCGGGAGTCGTATGGGAAAAATACTGACGGCGTATGATATCATCAGCCTTTTCCTGCGCCGCGTTTGCGAGTTTCGCCGACGTTTTGAGTGGAGGGACTTTGTCGGACTTTCTCGCCTGATTCGTCAACTCCACAATTTTTTCATCGGTAATCACGCTCGTGAAAACATCGCTCAGCTGAAACGTCGAAGCAAAAAAACTACTCGCAGGAAGTCCCGAAACAATGAGTGTTACTTTTAGGGAAAGAAGTCCGAGGACAAATGCAGCATATTTCTTTGAGAAAGGCTTAGACATGCGATGCTTGATAGTTATATAATCTATATTTCCATTAGATCATTATAACATATACAAAGCTAAATGTCTACGGCTAAGCTGCTAGCCATTTCTATAACAAATTTCGCCCCGAATTTACCTTGTTCATGCCTGCTAGGCAAACCGCCATGTGGGACACATTGAATAGTTGCGTCGCACGCCGCAAGCCTCATTTTTGCATCTCCTAAGCCAATTCCCGTACTTCCGGATCCGGAAACCCCCAGATCAAAAATAGAGGAGCCAAGTTCATCCGAAACTCCAACTCCGTCATCGGAGATATTCAAGCGAATACGATTATCGGCGATCGGCTCGGAAACAACATCTATCAAGCCGGCCCGACCACGGAACAAGGCATTTTTGAAAATATTCACAAGGAGTAAACCAAAAATACCTTCATTGAGTTGAACCTGAAAATCACGGGGAAGATGAACAATAGGCATCGTACCGACACGTCCACTCGTATAAAAAATTGACCTCTCCACTATCTTTTCCAGGGAAATCGACGCGACCTGAAGAAGGGATGGATCCGTCCAAAACTGAATATTTTCAATAAAACACCGCACAAACCATTCCGCGTCCTGCACCGTAGAGTATATATTTGCAATCTGACCATAGAGATCGGGATCATCATGGCACTCTTCCAGTAGATTAAAATAACTATAAAAAACACTGAGTGGGCCTATGATGTCATGATTCAAAAACGCAAGAAGAAAAGGGTTTTGCGACTGCAGGGTCGCAGATTGAAATCGTCGAATAATCTGAAGAATCTCCTCTTTGGATACATCGAGAAAACGAAGTGAATCAGCCGTATCGGATAAGCCAACAATGTTTGAAACACCTGCACGAAATAGCTCACGCGTTTGTAAAACTTTTTCATGACGGAATAAATTCAAAACTTTATTCAGGTCACATTTTATTTCCTGAAATTCTCGAGGAGATATTCTCAATGTGCTATTATCACTCGTTTGCGTCACAGAATTATTAAGCATAGAGGTAATAATACCAAAATCCCCTCTTGACTACAAGAAGCCATTTTGCGATACTACACGGGCTCAGCAATTCATACTCACCAGGTATGAATTAAAATATATCACTATTTAGCTTTAAAAAATGTTTCATCTGACCCGAAAAATCGACTACGGACTCGTCCTACTCCTCGAGCTGGCAGAAGGAAACCAAGAGATGGGCAAAGCTACATCCCCTCTTTCGCTGCGTACACTCTCGAAAAAAAGATATCTTTCGTTTCTTTTTCTCCAAAAAGTAGCTATGGATTTACGAAAACATGGCTTAATCGAAGCTAAAAGAGGAAAAATAGGTGGATATTACCTCTCAAAAAAGCCATCAGAAATCACCCTGAAAGAGATATTTGAAGCCCTGGAAGGACCAATCTCCGTGATGCACTGCCTGGGAATGACCGCAAAAGAGAATCTCGTTCACGAGGTCGGATGCCACTCCCGCAAAGCACTCAATATGCTCAATGAAGATATGAAGCAGTCCATGAATAGAATTACGCTCTCAGACTTTATTACTACTACACCGCAGCAGCGGTGGGCACCCCGGAAGGGGCGTCCCTTGCGGAATCCCGATTCTCCTGCAGTAAAACCTCTAACCAAACCACGACATGTCGCAGCTCATCATTAAGAATCTCCACGCCAACGTGGAAGACAAAGAAATTTTGAAAGGAATATCACTCACGATCAATGCCGGAGAAATTCACACGATCATGGGACCGAACGGTTCCGGAAAATCAACACTCTGTCATGTGTTAATGGGCCACCCGAAATACGCGATAACAGGCGGATCAATCACGCTCGATGGTGAAGATATTACCGAGTTAAAACCGGATAAACGTGCTCAGCTCGGTATATTTTTGAGTTTCCAATATCCACAAGAGGTTCCGGGAGTGAAGTATCCAAACTTCTTGCGACAGGCAAAAAATGCGCTTCTCGCAGCGAAAAAATTACCACCGGTCAAAATTCCTGAGTTCGTAAAAGTAGTGAAAGAAAAAATGAAACTCTTAAAATTTCCGGAAAACTTCATGGAACGCGCCGTAAACGAAGGATTCTCCGGTGGAGAAAAAAAGCGTGCAGAAATCCTACAAATGGCCGTATTTGAGCCAAAATTCGCCATTCTCGATGAAACGGATTCCGGTCTCGATGTCGACGCACTGAAAATCGTGGCAAAGGGAGCCATGGCAATAGCGAAAGAAACGCAGTGTGGCGTCTTGCTCATTACGCACTACCAAAGAATTTTAAATTACATCGCCCCAAACTTCGTTCACATCATGGTCGATGGAAAAATCGCCAAAACAGGTGGTGGCGAATTAGTAGAAGAGGTTGAGACAAAAGGATATGAAGCGTTTTTAACCACACAAGAATAAATGGCTACCAAACAACAATCACAAATCACGGAAGAACTCACCGACTACAAGTACGGATTTCACGATTCGGAAAAAGATTATGAATTTAAATCGGGAAAAGGTCTAACGGAAGAAACCGTGCGGATGATTTCCGCTTACAAAAAAGAACCTCAGTGGATGCTCGATTTTCGGCTTAAAGCTTACAAAATCTACCGAGAGAAACCGATGCCCACGTGGGGCAGTCCCTTCTTGCAAGAGATTGATTTTGAAAATATTCATTACTATATCAAACCAACCGACAGAAAATCTCGAAGTTGGGAAGACGTTCCGGCGGATATCAAAAACACCTTTGATCGATTGGGAATTCCTGAGGCAGAGAAAAAATTTCTCGCTGGTGTAGGCGCACAATATGAATCAGAAACGGTATATCACTCACTGCAAAAACATCTCGAAGAAAAAGGTGTGATCTTCGTCGATACCGATACGGCCGTGCAGAAATATCCCGACATCGTACGGAAGTATTTCGCAACTGTCGTGCCCATTCGAGACAATAAATTAGCCGCACTAAATTCCGCCGTATGGAGCGGTGGATCGTTTGTATATATTCCAAAAGGAGTACATGTGGAGCTTCCACTACAGGCCTACTTCCGGATAAATGCGGAGAATGCCGGACAGTTCGAGAGAACGTTAATTATCGCGGAAGAAGGCTCATCGGTTCACTACACCGAGGGCTGCACTGCGCCAATTTATGCCACCGACTCACTGCACTCGGCCGTCGTAGAAATTATCGTACACAAAGACGCACGCGTTCAATACACCACCGTACAAAACTGGTCAAAAAATGTATTTAATCTCGTTACCAAACGTGCCGTCGCCGAAGAAAATGCAACGATGATGTGGCTCGACTGTAATATCGGATCGAAACTCACGATGAAGTATCCAAGTATTTATTTGAAAGGGCGCGGAGCACGAGGAGAAATTCTCTCGCTCGCTCTCGCAAATAAAGACCAGCATCAGGATGCCGGTGGAAAAATTTACCATCTCGCTCCCGATACGTCATCCGTCATTAATGCAAAATCCGTAAGTCTCCATGGTGGACGCACCTCGTATCGAGGCATGCTCAATGTCGCCCCAGGCGCAACCCGAAGCCGTTCGCGCGTCACATGTGACGCGCTCCTCCTCGACGAGGACTCCTCTACCGACACCTATCCAACCATGCAGATCGACGAAAATAATGTCGCCATCGCTCACGAAGCAACTGTCACCAAAATATCTCAGGAACAATTGTTTTATCTGATGTCCCGTGGCCTCTCCGAACAGGAAGCGTCAAACATGATCGTGAATGGATTCCTCGCACCGCTTATCAAAGAATTCCCCATGGAGTATGCCCTAGAACTTAACCGCCTCATCGCCATGGAGATGGAGGGCAGTGTTGGGTGATTTTTGCAAAGCAAAAATTTGATCCCGCTCCCGTTTTCACACTATAAATAATTATGACTCAACTACTCACTATACCGAAATCAGCCAAACAGATCATCCTCCAAGATGCACCTGGGTCACACACGATTACGCTGGAAGAAAGCGCAGAACTCAAATATGTACTCTCTTTCAAAAACTCCAATCCTGAGGAAAAAAGTGTCATTACTTTCAAGCTCAATGGTGATCACGCACGCGTACATATTATTGGACTTTTTGCGGGGAAAAATTCCGATACGGTGAAGTTCGAAACACAAACGATTCACAACGCGAACAATACCTACGGCCACGCGCAGATCAAAACCATGCTCAAAGACAAATCTACTTCAGATTATTTTGGATTAATTCGCATTGAAAAACATACCCATGAATCCGACGGCCACCTCTCGCATGACACGATGCTTCTCTCAAAACAAGCCAAGTCAAAGTCCGTCCCGGCGCTTGAAATAGAGGCAAATGACGTGAAGGCCGGACACAGCGCATCCGTAGGTCAGGTCGACGAAGAAACTATTTTTTACCTTTGCTCGCGGGGACTCAGCGAAGAGCAAGCTCGAGAATTAATGATAGAAGGATTTTTCGAAAGTCTGCTTGATCAAATAAACGATGACAAGATAGCCACACAAGTGAGAGAATCATTACAGACAACCCTTTTATAACGTATATTTTCTCTAACTCGCCACTGTATGTTTACGCCAACCGTTACCATAGAAGCACTTCCATCAGGAGAAAAAACCAAGTTTGAAATCAATGAAATCAAACTCATGATTGCAAATATCAACGGTGTAGCCTATGCAGTACAGCGGATTTGTTCGCATGCAGATGCCGATCTCAGCGAAGGAACACTCGAGGGATGTGTGATTGAATGTCCACTTCATGGTGGCATGTTCGACGTTCGTGACGGGAAAGTCCTGAGTCTCCCTGCTACACAGCCTCTCAAAACCTATCCTACAAAAATAGAAAACGGCATGATATTTGTTGATATTCCGGAGGTAGAGACACCTGAATCCGTATAATATTTTTCACAATGTTTGACCCACATCTCATCAAAAAAGACTTTCCCATCCTCTCGCGGATGATTGAAAACAAGCCCCTTGTTTATCTCGATAGCGCCTCTACATCACAAAAACCCAAGTCCGTCATTGATGCCATTACGAACTATTATGCAAACAGTAATGCCAATATTCATCGAGGAGTGTATACCATCGCACAAGAAGCAGATGCCGCATACGAAGCCACACGCGAATCCGTAAAAACATTCATCAATGCCAAATCAACTGAGGAAATTATTTTTACGCGCAATACGACGGAAGGAATTAATCTCGTAGCGTACACATGGGCAGAACAAAATATTCACGAAGGAGATATCATTATTGTCAGCGCTCTCGAACACCACTCAAGCCTCATCCCATGGCAGCAGGTAGCCATCAAGAAGAATGCAAAACTTGCCGTGATTCCTCTTTCTCGCAACCCTGAAACTCCATACCTCCTCGACATGGAGTGGTTAAAAAAATATCTTACGGAAAACAAATCGGTAAAATTAATCGCCATCACGCATGCGAGCAATGTCACAGGAACAATTAATCCTATCAAGGAAATAGCCTCGCTGGCTCACCAGCTCGGCTCCGCCAAAATTCTCATCGATGGTGCACAGTCCACCGCTCACCTTCCGATCGACGTTCAAGATTTAGATTGCGATTTCTTTGCATTCTCCAGCCATAAAATGCTCGGGCCCACTGGCGTGGGCGTCCTCTACGGCAAGAAAAATCTCCTCGAAGAAATGCCCCCATTCCTTTTCGGTGGTGACATGATTCGCGAAGTACACCAGCGCGATGCAACATGGAACGACCTCCCATGGAAATTCGAGGCGGGCACGCAAAACATTGCCGATGTGATCGCTTTCAAAGAAGCCATCACCTACCTCACCAACCTGGGAATGGAAAACGTTCGACAACACGAGCAAAAACTCATTGCTTATGCGCGCGCAAAACTAGAAAATATTAAAAATCTCAAACTCCACATTCCAAAAAACGATACCGACATGACCGGCGTAATTTCTTTCGCCATCAGTGGCATTCATCCTCATGATATTGCCGAAGTCCTCAATAGTAAAAACGTCTGCATCCGTGGTGGAAACCACTGCGCAAAGCCATTAATGGAGAGTATCTCCGTTCCCGCAACCGCCCGTATCAGCTTCTCCGTGTACAACACCGAAGAAGACATCGACGTCGCGATCGAGGCCATTCTCAAGGCAAAAAAAATCTTCAACATCTCGTAATTATGGACCTCTACGCAGAAAACATCCTCGATCACTTCCAAAATCCGCGCAATCACGGACGTCTCACTGCACCATCAATCACCGTCGATGACGCCAATCCCCTCTGTGGCGACAAACTTGTTCTCGACCTGACTGTAGAAAATTCCCATATCAAAGAAATCAGATTTGACGGCTCAGGATGCGCCATATCACAGGCCGCCATGTCCATCCTTACCGAAGAAATTCTCCACAAATCTCTCACGGACGCAGAAAGCTTCTCCAAAGACGAACTCTACAAACTCCTCGGCGTCGCTATCTCCCCCGCCCGCGTCAAATGCGCCCTCCTCGGCTACACCCTCCTGAAGAAAGGCATTATCCTCCTTAAACATCAAGCATCATGAGCACCAAGAAAAAAATCCCGGCAAAGAAAATAACAACGAAGAAACCAATCTTAAAAAAATCTGTTGTTAAAAAACCGGCTGTAAAAAAAACTCAGACGAAAAAACTCATTGTGAGAAAAATGTTTATTAAAAATCTACCGGTAAAAAAAATCTCTTCCAAAAAAACTACCGCTAAAAAACCATCGGCTTCGGTCTTCGGTCCCGACCTCCAAAAGCGCATAGACTACGCCAAAGGAAATGGTCCAAAAATGACAAAAACATTCGACGATCTCCGAAAAGAAAATCCAATGATGGAAAAAATCGGCGCCGCGCTCAATGAAATTCTCGATCCGGAAATCGGCATTGGCATCGTCGACCTCGGCCTCATCTACGGCGCAAATCTGGAAAAACTCCCTGATGACACCTACGACGCCGTGGTAATAATGACCCTCACCTCTATGGGCTGCCCCGTCGGCCCCATGATCATGGAACAGGTTCAAACCGTCCTCCCCCAACTCGTCCCGGAGATCACCTCCGCCTCCGTCCAAATCGTCTGGGACCCACCCTGGGGCCCCGACAAGGTCAAACCGGAAATTAGAGATATGCTGTTTGGGTTCTAAACAACCATTCAGCCCTACAGCGGACTCTCAATTCCCCCAATCGCCTTCCTACTCACATGCGTATACCGTTGCGTCGTGCGGATATTGCTGTGCCCCAATAACTCCTGTACATATCGCACATCCACGCCACGCTCCAGCAGATGCGTAGCAAAACTATGCCTCAGCGAATGAAACGTCGCCGCCACACTCACCACCGCCCGTCCCAAAGCCTGCGCAAAAACCTTCTGCGCGCTCCGACTACTCAATCTTCCACCTCGATTACTCCCAAAAACAAAATCCCCCGCCTCACGTCCGACAATCAACTTCCGCACATCTTCAACTACCATCGAAGGCAACACCGTCACCCGATCTTTGTTTCCTTTTCCCTGCCGCACCGTAATCAAACCGCCCCCGAAATCCACATCCCTCACGCGTAACGCCGTAACCTCACTCACCCTCAACCCCGCCCCATACGCCACAGCCAGCATCAACCGATGCTTAAAATTCACCGTCCCCTCCAGCATTCTCACAATCTCCCCATGTGACAAAACCACCGGCAACCGCTGCTCCCTCCTCCCAAACTTCAAATCCACCCTCCCCACCACCTTCAAAACCTCCCGATACAAAAACAAAATACTATTCAAATACACATTCACCGTCGACGAACTCTTCCCCGCATCAATTTTTAAAAGTAAAAATGCCCGAACCCTCTCCCGACTCCACTCCAACAATATCCTCTCCTTCAAACCCAAATCTCCCATACAATATAAAAAATAACCCCTCAGACAACCAAGATACACCTTCACCGTCCGCCTACTATAATTCCTCAACTTCATCTCCCCTTCAGCCATTTTCAATAATTCATCCATACGAACAAGAATAACAAATAAAAAAACCAATCCCCACACTACCACGCCCACTTAACAAATCTCTGACATATTCCTAACAAATTGTTAACAAATTCATGACACGCAAATGGCTAGCGTAAGCCATAAACGATTGACCACCCCTACAAAAAATGATACATTCCAAGAATGCAGTACTATCAAACCAAAACAGGGAGGACGCCAGGTACGGATTTTAGAGAGATTTACGCAAAGGCATATAGTTTCTTTAAAATTTTAAAAAACAAAACAAAGAGAAAACCACATATTCGGTCAGTATATTTCAATAAGCAGAAGATTTTTCTTGATTTTTTCTGGGAGCATATGCACAACAAAAATCCACGCGATAGGCTTCGTAGATTAAAATATTTTAGTGCCGCAATTGAACTCATTCAAAAGACAAAAATACAACCAGAATCTAGCAGGAATCCAAACAAAAAAAGCGAGATTCTGCATCGGTTTCGAGGAAGAACACAGGATGGATATTACTTTACGGTGCAGATTAAGGAACTCTCAAAAACGAGCCAAAAATATCTCATTTCCCTTTTTCCAGAATAACATAAAAGATCCTCCGCAAGTGTGGTACGAAAACCACGGGCCGAAGATCTTTACGAAAATATCATATCAAAATCGCCTCTCGCAGTCAACTCAAGAAAGTTAACATTCTGTGCAATATATTGCCTATATACAGCCAAATTTCGCATATCCAAAAAGAATCCGCTTACTATGCGAACTATTTTTAAACAAATAAAAAGGCCTTCGCTAATGTGTGGTACGAAAACCACGTGCCAAGGCCTTTCTAAAGCCAGAATAGCGGTTTCAAAATCAATATGCAATACCACATTTCTATAACTTCACACGCCACTCTTTCATTCCCATACATATTTCGCTACACTTTCCCTGTACACTTAACCTTTTTGTTCCGTTTCTATCAAAACTCTAAAGCCGAAGTTCGTATAGAAACCAGTTAGCCAAAATTGAAAATATTTTTTTATTCCTTTACCTCAAAATCAAAAACATGGAACAGTATTTTATTTACACGATAACATTCCTATACAGTATTGGAGGTTTAGTGACGTTCGCAGGATTTTTCCCAACAATGAGAGATTTATGGAAAGGAAAACCAAGTGCCAATGTGTATACATATATCATATGGTCATTAACAACATTTTTGACTGCCTTATACGCAATATTTGTTGTTAAAGACTTGGTTTTCAGTTTAGTCATAAGCATCCAATTAGCAGCATGTCTAATTGTTTTGATTTTGAGATTGAGACTGAAGTTAAAAAGAACATAAAAAAATCACTTTCAACTCAAGGGGACGCTGCGCTTTCGCTCTCTTCGGTCGCTCACCCTCGGGCTAACAGCGCGTTAGCGGTTCGCTGAGGCTCACCCAAGTTGACTGGTTGTGGCCTTCGGCACATTATACAACCAGCCAACTTCGCCAACGCGCGAACGTTATGTGCCATGTGTGCGATCTTTCCTGGAATCAGAGAAACAGCTTTGAGAGCAGAAAAGATGATGGCATAGACTCACACACCACATAACAGCGACTATGCGGTTCAGCCTCGCCTAAAGCTCAGCTTCACCCAACTTGCACGGGTGTACACCTTCGGCATATCATACACCCGCACAAGTTCGCATGAGTCGCAAACGTTGTGCGACATATTTTTGAAAAATTTGTTTATTGAAATGTTTTTGGTGGGCTTTAAGAAATAAGGAATTTGATTTTTTTAATTTTTAAAGAGGGGGGGTATAAGGTGTTTTCTCCGCTATCGCTCCGAAAAAGTTTTAATTTTATGAGGAAACCCACTATTATTTATATACAATGATGTAATTATGAAATTAATGAACAGATCTTACTATGGCAACTCAATACATAATTTTCTTAGAGAAGATACTTCTTTGATTTTAGGCGAGCTGACGAAAAATCATAGTCACGCATTAGAAAATGCGCAAAGGAATGCATGGATAAAGCAGATAGAAATTTTAAAAGACAACTTACCAAATAATATTAACGGACATGTGTTTTTTGAATTTGCCATACCCAGAATGGGAAAGCGCGTTGATAACATAATCATTGTTGATGATCTGATTTTTGTGCTTGAATTTAAGGTAGGTGATGAAAATTATGAAAAACATACAGTAGACCAAGTGGTTGATTATTGTTTAGATCTTAAAAATTTTCATGAGGGTAGTCATCGCGCAAAATTATTTCCAATCATAATATCTACTGAAGCCGAAAGTGTTCACAATACTATTGGTAAGTATCAAGACTTACTATATTACCCATTATTCGCAAACAAACATAACCTATATGAAGTAATTCAAAGTT
>CALREA010000009.1 GCA_943355055.1 Candidatus Peribacteria bacterium
GATTTTTTCTTTTGTCCGATAACGAGACCTTTTTCGAGAAGCATTTCAAGAATGTCGTAGGTGGTCGTGCGATTGATGTTCGCCTTTTTTGCAATGGTTGATACCGGGGAGGAGATACCGAGCGCGATGAGCGCGAGGTAGATGGATGCTTCTTTTTGCGATAGTCCGAGCCTGAGAAGTTGAGCGAGCATAATTGTGATGTTTATGATATTGAGGCTTGATGTGTGGGGAACGGAATCCTGCAATCTTCGCTTCCGTGTTGTGTGGAATTGTTTCGTCAGAATAAATAGTAATACGGTTGTGAGGCTAATGTAAAGCAGAATTTATGAATAGCGCTTGTTTGTATTTACCAACAATAAATTGACAACTGTAGAAAAAGGCTCATTATGCACGCATGAATACTCACTGCCAATCTTGCCAACAACCATTTGGAGTTACCGAACAGGAAATCAAATTTCTGGATAAAATTTCGCCTGTCATTGGTGGGAAGAAGTTCGCGATTCCCCAGCCGGTTGAGTGTCCTCAGTGTCGACTTATGACCAGAACGTCCCAGAGGAATGAGCAGAATATGTATCGTGGTGTCTCGGTTGCTTCCGGCAAGCCACTCATCACTCTCTACTGCCCGGATACAGAATGGGGAAAGAAATATACCATCATGACTCATGAAGAATGGTGGAGCGATGATTGGGATGGACTTACGTATGCCAAAGATTTTGATTTTTCCAGAACGTTTTTTGATCAGTTTCACGAGTTGTGTTTGGAAATTCCTCACGTGAACCTGATTCAACTTCAAAATGAAAACTCTCCCTATACCACCGGTACGGCATACTGCAAAAACTGCTATCTGATCAACTGTTCCGAGAATTGTGAAGACTGTCTCTATGGAAAATTGATTCAAAATTCCCGTGATGTCATTGACTCGGATTATGTATACGATTCCGAGATGCTGTACGAGTGTTTCAATGTTAAGAACTGCCATAATTGTATCTATGTTTCTTATTCTCAAAACTCGTTCGATTGCGGTTTTTCTGAAAATCTCAAGGGATGCAAAAACTGTTTTCTCTCAACTAATTTGAACAATCAGGAATATCGCTTCATGAATGAACGCGTAACTCCTGAGATTTATTCGCAGAAGGTTGCGGAATTTCTTGGATCACGAGAAAGTGTCGCGAAAGCCAATGAAATCCTCAAAGCGTTGCGAGTGAAGCGCATCCGTAAGTACTCCAATATGATGAACTGCGAAGATTCAACAGGGGATTTTCTTACGAACTCACAAAATTGTACGGACTGTTACGACGTAAATGATAGTCAGGATTGTAAGTACGTCAACGTCGGAGTGAACGTGAAAGATCTCGTGGACTGCTCGAATATGTACCTGAAACCGGAGCTGAATTACCAGGTGATGGGTACGATTGAAACCTATAATGTTATTTTTTCAATCTATGTTTTCCACAGTCAAAATGTAATGTATAGCGAGTTCTGCTTCAATTCATCAAACCTGTTTGGCTGCAGCGGCTTGCGAAAAAAGCAGTATTGTATTTTCAACAAGCAGTATACGAAGGAGGAGTATGAAGTATTGGTACCTCGATTGATTGAATACATGAAGTCGACCGGCGAGTGGGGAAAAATGTTTCCTGCGTGGATGTCACCGTTTGGATATAACGAGAGCGTCGCGTATGATTATGTGCCGCTGACGCTAGAAGAGGCTCTCGCGCGAGGTATGCACTGGAAAGATCGCGATCAGCGCGATTACCTGCCTCAGACCTATGTTGTACCAAATGCGATTGGTGAAGTTACGAATGATATCTTGAAGGAAACACTCGCGTGTGAAAAATGCGGGAAGAACTATCGAATAATTTTGAAGGAGCTGCTGAAATTGAAGGAAGCACAACTACCGATACCAACGAAGTGTCCAGAGTGTCGTCATGCAGCACGTATGGAGCTGCGCAATCCCCCAAAGTTATATACTCGCCCATGCATGAAATGTGAGACTAACATTGAAACTACCTTTGCTGAGGGGCGTCCAGAAATCGTATACTGTGAGAAGTGCTATCTGGATGCGGTGTATTAGGTCGCAATAATGCTTCATGTTGTATTTATTCCGTGTTTGGCTTAGACTTTTCGTATTCCCTCACTTTATTTTTATGAAACGAAAAATCATTGCCTTGCTGGTTGCCATATCCATGACGCTTGTTTCTGCGCAGACCGTTTTTGCCGGACCGAAAAAGAAGCTTACTCAAGAGGAAATTACGAAGAAGATGCAAACGGCAAAGTTGAATAGTGGGAAAGCGATTTTTATTGATCCCGCGGTTCTTGCCACGATGGAAGCACTTCCGAAAGTGAACACTCAGCCGGATCCGATGAATTTGCAAAAAAATAAACCGGGTGAAGCGAAGAAGAGTACCAAACAGCGGCTCAATGATATAAAGGCCGCAAATCAGCTCAAAGAAGCGGCTAAAATTGAAGTTGAGAAAAAATCCAGAGAAGCGGCGCTTCAACTTGTTCAAATCGGCGAGCAGAAACTTCCGAAAGAGTTGTATGATCTTTATACCGGGACGACGTTTGCCAATACCGCACAAGATGCCATTCGCGATATCAATGCCATGGTTAGTAGTGGTGGAACATCGCTTTCAAATACCGTACTTGAGGGCAAACTTCAGCCCTTATTTGATACCGCCGCGAAAGACAGTAGTGATTTTGCCGCAGGACTGATCAAGAAATATTCCGTTGAGAGTCTTGTCAATATCGCCATCACCAGACCGGAAAGTCTGAAAGACGTAAAGGAAGCTATGAAGCATGAAATGGAGGAGTATGCCAAACAAGAGCTGAACAAACTTGCCAATCAAGTCGTAGCCCAAATTTTCCCCGAACTCGCCATTGTCACGCTGGACTTCACCGATCTTAACCGTAAAAATCTCAAGGCATCACTACGAAGCATGGCTGTTAACGCCCTGTCACAGAGCTATCTCGGTCCGGGATATGTAGCATTGTATATCGCCTTTGAAATGCTCTTCCCGAAAGAAGCGGCGAAAGTCCACGCCGAACTTCGAAGGTTCGACAAGAATTATATACGTCCCTATACCGACGCGTATCAGGATCTCATCAGTACCTCGGTTGAAAAATATATCGCCGAGGTGAAACGGGTTGGAAAGCGTGTCGATAAAGAGATAAAAAGAGAAGCCGAGGATGTGAAAAAAGAAGTGAAGCGTGTTGAAAAGAAGGCCAGCAAGGCTGTCAAGAAGTTGAAGAAAAAGTTGAAGTTCTAGATCCTGAGAACGTAGAAAACGCTTGCTTCGTTCACGTCAAATCATCGGCTCTTCGAATTTTTCTTCGCCGGAGGCGGCGATTTCTTCGGGGGCGGGAGGGGCCGAGGCGGACTCGTCCCATTTGGCCAGAACCATGTCGACTTCTTTGCGGGGGAGGCAGTATTTGGCGCGCGAGGCGTCGATGATTTCTTTGGTGAGGTCGTCGGTGACGGGTGGCACGCTCAATGTACGACCGGAGAACGCCTCGCGCAGCTCACCATTGACGGACATTTTTGTGTAAAATTCTCGCACTCCAAGGTTAATGATATCGCGGACTTTGAAGACTGGCGTGTACTCACCTTCGAGAACGGCCGCATCCTCAGCACCTACACGGAAGCTCACCATTGATCCCACGTTACCGAATACCGTCTTGCGGACGACGTCGTTGAGCTGGCCCATATACTGGTGGGCGATTGTGAGATTGAGACGATATTTACGAGCCTCAGAGAGAATTTCCGCGAAGGTATCGGTGGCGAAGTTCTGAAACTCATCAACGTAGAAGTAGAAATCTTCACGTTTTTCTTCGAGCATATCCGCGCGACTCATAGCCGCCTGAAATAACTTTGTAATTACCATCGATCCGATCAATCCGGAATTTTCCTCACCGAGGAGACCTTTTGAGACCTTCATGAGAAGAATCTTTTTCTTATCCATCACGTCACGCAGACTGAATTTTGTTTTTGGCTGACCGATAATATTACGAATCATGTTCGTGGAAATCAGCTGACCTACTTTGTTGAGGAGGGGAGTAATGGCTTCGGAATCGAACTTTTCGGACCACGCGGCAAACTCGGAAACCCAGAAACTTTTTACGGTGGTATCCTGAATACGTGAGACGATTTTTTGTCGATAATTTTTGTCGGTGAGCATTTTCTGAATGGAAACGACTGTTGTATTCGGACTATCGAGAAGCGCGAGTGTCGTATAGCGAAGTACATGCTCGAGACGGTAGGTCCAGTTGTCGCCGAATACTTTTTTAAAAATGTTAAGAAAGCCGGTTGTCACCTGCATTTTATAGGCATCGTCTACGCTTTCCATGGGATTGAAGGCGATCGGAAATTCCGTATCAGCGGGATCAAAAAGAATGACATCGTCGATACGCTCTTTCGGAATATATCGCATGATATTGTCGATGAGATCGCCGTGGGGGTCGAGAACTCCAAAACCTTTTCCATTTTTAATATCATCAATAATGAGAAGCTCAAGGAGCTTCGATTTACCGGAACCGGACTTACCGACGGTATAGAGATGACGACGACGATCATCACGTTTAATACCAAACGGTACGAAGTTGTTATGATAGTTTGTTACGCCAAACCCGGATACTTCCGGCTCGCCAATTCTAGGAAGATCCTGTGGCGGATCGGCTTTGCGGGCTTGTACGTGCACGATATGAGGAACAAAATCGGCGTTTGGGAGGTGATACAATGTTGCAATTTCTTTGGTACTCGCAACGAATGGCGTGCCATGCAGTCTCAACTTATAATCACGCAGAAATTTTTTAATATCATGCGCGTGATGCGCGTGAAACTCATTCACATCACTGTCGTTGAACTGGTAAAACGAATTAATAACCGCTTCGATTTTCCTGTCTGCTTCTTCATGCGTCGGCGCGATATAGGCACAGCGAATACTGATTCTAAATGGCTTCTCCGCGTCCTTATCATGGGCTTTGTGATGCCTCATTTCATTGATGGCCTTTCTGCCTCCGGTGCGAAAACGATCCTTGATAGAGAAAAAATGATGCACGGCCGCGAATCGATAGCGCCAGTTTCTCAGGAAAAAGAATGATGCCGTATCCGGAAGCGGCTCAGTAATGATCTGAATCCACACCTGGTCGTTGGCGGAAATTTTTGAAATAACGGAAAAAAGTCGTGACATACTGTCCTCTCCGAACTCGTCGTATGTTTTAATCGGATATACATCGCTATGATGGAGGCTGACTTCCGCCCCGGCGATGGCCATCTGATCAGGGATAAATCGCTTGGTATAATCTTCCGTCTCCTGAATCTCCGCATCCGGATACGTCGCATAAATGAGCGACTCTATCGTCTCCTTGAGCGTCTCCTCAACGGCAATATAAAAGTATGCATACTGGGCGTGCCCATAATACTCAAATGAAAATCGTCGACTGACGATCGTGTTTCTGAGATTGAGGAGCAGCCCCTGGAACTTGCTTTCCCATTTTTGCCCCTCCTCGATGGAGCCCTGTGGAACGATAATGTGGAGAAATCTGAGTTTTGCCATGAGCGTGGATTTGATGTGTCGAAACGTGCCAGAGAGCGTGTCGGAGGTCGCAACTTTTCTCTCTTAATTATACCGTTTCATTGGCATAATGTCAAGCTGGTTAAAGCTGAATTTCGTCTTCCCTTTGGCTTTGGTGAGGGTATGATAATGGTATGGATATATTTTTACCCTATTTTTACTAAGAATTCTATATGTCATCTATTTATTTCAAACTTAATGAGATTCAAGAAAATGAGCTACAGGCGCTAATGGCAAAAGAGGGCTTTACGAGTAGAGCCGGCTTTTTCCGTTTTCTTATAAAATTTTACAAGTATCATCAGTCACCATCAGCATCCCAAGATCTATTATCTACTCCTTCGCTGCGTCCTGCTGAAATAGCACGCGTACCACAGGCCGTCACGCCACCGGATGATTCCCATCTTTCCCCTGAAAAACAAAGACTTCTCAATGATCCTCGCATTTTTGACGAGGAAGTTAAGCAGTTCATTCGCGAGATGGAGGAGTAAGCTAATCAACCCGGAATTGGAGCGCTCGCATGAGGTGATCGGAGGTGACGGGAGAGCCAAGCGTGGCACCTACCTCCATGTCGGCAATGGTGCGGGCGAGCTTGATGAGCCGATGAATAGCACGAGGGGAGAGATGAAATTTCTTAATAGCATCGGCGAATTTTTTCTGTGTAACTCGGTCGAGTGGGCAGAGGGTACTCATGAGTCTTGAAGGAATATCGCTGTTTGCATAAAGGTGGTGCCCGTCGATTTGATACGAGCGGAAACGTTCGTACTGCAATGTTCTTGCTTGTACTATCGATCTCATCATTTTCAGGATTTCATGTTCTTTTTCTTCGGTGTTATTTTCTTCTGAGGATTCCCGAATCATCTCCGCAGGATCTATGGATTCCATTTGCACCCGTAGGTCGATCCGATCGAGAATGGGGCCGGAAATACGAGACTGGTACTGCTTAATCCGATGGGGAAGGCAGGTACATCGTCCGCCCTGCAAAAGCCCGCATGGACATGGATTCGCGGTAGCGAGGAGAATGGCGTTTGCCGGATAGGTGATACTGCCGCTAGCACGATGAATCGTGATCTTTTTTTCTTCCAGTGGCTGCCTGAGACTCTCCAATACATCGCGTGAAAATTCGGGAAGCTCATCTAGGACCAGCACTCCGTGATGGGCGAGCGAGATCTCCCCCACTGTGAGACTAGAGGTGCCACCAATGATGGCTGCGACTGATGTCGTATGATGGAGCTCTCTGACCGGACGATGATGGTGCGCGAGAAGGCCGCTTGCCGTAATGGTGCTTGTGTTTTTGAGCGAATGAATGGCTGCCACCTCAATAAACTCCTCATGAGAGAGTGGCGGAAGGAGCGCGGCCATCGCATGGGCGAGTAGTGTTTTTCCCACACCGGGAGGACCACTGAGTAGAATGTTGTGATGTCCCGCGGCGGCAATCGCGAGGGCGTGTTTTGCCGCCTCCTGTCCGATAATTCCCTTGAATGGATCACTGAATGAGCGTACTTCGCTCAACGAGTCCGTGGTGCGATATGGTTTTATTGTTGTCGTATCCGCAAGAAATTCAACCACTTGCTTGAGCGAGGTGACTCCAATAATGTCTGCTCCCTGAATAATGGCCGCATCCTCTGCATTTTCCAGCGGCATAATGATTCGTCGGATGCCACATTTTTTCGCAAATATCATCAGGGGAATTATTCCGGGGATCGGACGCAGGTCGCCCGTTAACGTCAGCTCGCCGACGAGCCAGGTGTTGTTCGTGATGGATGTAATCTGTTTTGAGGCGGCGAGGATGCCGATAGCGATGGGAAGATCGAATGCCGGCCCGTGTTTCCGCAGTCCCGATGGGGCGAGGTTGACCGTTTTGCGGTGCGCAGGGAAGTTGTAGCCGCTATTTTTGATAGCGGAACGTACGCGTTCCCGCGACTCCAGAACGGCCGTATCTGCCAGGCCGACAATGTTGAAAGCCGGTAATCCGGAGCTAATATCAACCTCGACCTGAATGATCCTGCCTTCTAGTCCAACCGTAGATGCTGTGGTAATACTGACCGGCATATGCGACAACCATACCACCCGGTTCTAACAAAACGCTGAAAAAAATATGAATAATTGTTGTGATTTTTCTGACACGGTTCTGACATTTTTACAATTTCACTACATACGCTTTTTTCTTCCCCTGCACGTGCAATTCTTGCAGCTTTTCTTCGAGATAGATAAATTCAATGGTGTCATCTTCGCTATCCCATTTTCCGATCTGGTCCATTTTTTTGACTTGGATGGATCCGCTGCCATCATCAAGTTGCGCGCGGCTCAATGAATCCTCCACCCCTGAATGCTGAACCAAAAATAGTGTCGACTCTCCGCCCCAGATAATTGTTTTTTCCGTGAGACCCGCCGTGCTCATTTTTGCCGTCAATGCTCCATCGTTCGTTACTACTCTCACCCCGTTTTCCAATATAATGAGTAGTGAAGAACCTGAGGGCGAGGGGATCATTCCGAGTACGGGCTCTTCTGTCGCAAATATCGCCTTCCTGCTTTTTTCCTTTACATTGACCCTGTATATTGATGTTTCCGAGGTGCCATCAGCGATGCGATCACTTGACAATCTTTTGTCCGCGATCCATGCGAATCGGCTTAATTTGTCTGAAACTATGAATGGCGATGTGAATGGTCGCGCGAAATATACGATCGTTTCTTCATTTGAGGTGCCTGTTTTTTTTACTAAAGCTATTCTTCCTACTTTGTCTTCTCGGAGCGTGAATGGGTTTGCATTTTTCGGGAGCGTAAATGAAGCTTTCGGCTGACTTTCCACTGAGAGTACTCGCTGTAATACCGGCTTGAGCTCAATGCTTTTGCCCCGTTCGATCGTAATCTCGGCCAAAAAATTTGCGTATCCTTCTTTTGTAATTAACACATCGTGATTGCCGGATGCGAGCGAGAGAGCGCACTTTCCCGACGCACAATTCATCATATCCGAGGCGTCAAACATGAAGGCGAATGGGGCGGGTTCGATGATCGTGAGCGTCCCTGTATCTATTCTTTTCCATATGCTACGTCCGACAAAAGTGAGAATAATAATTCCAATAATGATGAGTGAAATCTGACGTTTTGTCATTATGCGAGGGGGATATTTTTGTAGAAGATGATTTTGTGCGACGTTTTTTTCTTTTGCAGAGACGTGAACGGCTGTATGTCGACGATATCACATTGCCATCTCGTGACTCCCTTTGTCATGCAGTAGTATTCTATCGTTTTTTTTAAACGGAGACGTTTTTTGGCATTGACAGTTTCAGCGGGCGTGCCGAAAGTCGTATTTGAGCGGAGGCGAACTTCGATAAAGTGATATTTTTCGTCCTTTTTTGCCACAATGTCTATCTCTCCGAAACGCCCTCGTACGTTGCGGTCCATAATTAGATAGCCTCGCCTTTGCAGGAGTCTGCAAGCCAGGTTTTCGCCCTGATCTCCAATATCTTTTGTGGTTTGGGTAGTCGCTACGATCTTCATAATTGATTACTGTACATGAGTGTTCTGACAAGGCAATGACAAAAACTTTAAAAAAAGATGACATTGTGTCAGACTCGGTTCCCAATATCGACTGAAACATTGTTACCGTATGGCTGAACATTTTGGTAAAATACCGCCGCACAGTCTGGATGCCGAGAGATCGATTCTCGGATCGCTTTTTGTTGATAAAGAAGCCGTTATCAAGGTGTCGGATATCCTGAATGCCGATGATTTCTACCATGATATTCATGCGATTTTGTATCGAAGTGTGATGGAGCTCTATGACCGACGTATGCCGATTGATGTCGTTACTCTGACGAGTTACCTGTCAGATCGCAACTTGCTGGATCAGGTGGGTGGCGTGTCGTTTATTGCTGAGCTCTCTACGGAAAATTTCACCTCATCCCATGTGGTACAGTATGCCCTGATCGTGAAAGAAAAGTCGACCCTACGGAGGTTGATTCGAGCAGGAGATACGATTATGGGCATGGGATACAGTGAGACCGAGCCACTAGAGGATTTGTTGGAAAAATCTGAAAAGGCGTTATTCAATGTCTCCCAGACGTTTTTGAAAGATAAATTCGTGCATGTGCGAGACATTTTGGCACAGACGTTTGAGAAAATTTCGAATCTACATGATCCCGAGGCCAAGCAGAAGTACCGTGGTGTGCCGACGGGCTTTGCGGATATGGACGACCTGTTATCCGGCTTGCAGCCATCGGATCTGATCGTCATGGCTGCCCGTCCATCGATGGGGAAGACGGCGCTTGCCCTGAATTTGGCTCAAAATGCAGCAAAACGTGGATTCGGCGTTGGCGTGGTTTCATTGGAAATGTCGAAGGAGCAGCTCGTAGAGCGTATGTTCTGCTCGCTGCTCCAGGTTGATTCCTGGAAACTTCGCACTGGAAAACTGACCGATGAGGACTTCGCCCGTATCGGTGGCGTGATGGATGAGTTGAATTCGATGAAGATTTTTATTGATGATACTTCGGGAAGTTCTATAGCGGAACTTCGCGCGAAGGCCAGGAGACTCCAAATGGAAAGCGGCATGGATCTCTTGATTATCGATTATATGCAGTTAATGTCGATGGGTAGCGGTATGGGAGTGAATCGTGTTCAGGAAATTTCCGAGATTTCCCGTGCGCTCAAGCATCTTGCCCGTGAGTTGCATATTCCTGTTTTGGTACTGTCCCAGCTCTCTCGTGCCGTCGAGTCCCGCCCCGTCAAAATCCCGCAACTCTCCGATCTCCGTGAGTCCGGCGCTATCGAGCAGGATGCTGATGTCGTAATGATGCTCTATCGTGAGGACTACTACGAAGAAGACTCGCAGCGCAAAGGGGTTCTCGACGTCTATGTGAAAAAACACCGCAACGGCCCCACCGGCCGCATCGAACTCATGTTTAAAAAAGAACAGATGCGCTTCCTGACGATTGAGAAGTCGAGGAAGAGCCAGGATTACGCGATGGATGATTAGCGACCTGCTTTTCGAAGTGTTTCGAACGTTGCCTTAATCGAAGGATTTTCTGTGTGTAATATTATCATTCTTTCTCCGTACTCTTTTTCTAATGGTGTGATAAATTCATCTGCCCATGAAGGGGTGAGCACCATGACACCTTCGAAATCGACTATGATTTTCTCATCTTCTTTTATATGTCGCATGAGAGGCTGTAATCCTAAAAATGCCTCTTTCCCTGCAGGCCTGGAGATGAGTGTTGTCCCGAATTTTTTTACAAAGATTTGCATAGGATGGGTGAGTGATGGTTAATAATGAATGATAGCAATACAGCTATGAAAATTTTTATCGGAAATTTCTATTTTTATCTCCGGCGTTTTGCGCCCGAGGTGCAATGTTGCGTTTCCGGTGTAAAACAATAAATCGAATGCGTTTGCCACTACGATATCTTTTACGAATTTAAGTCCATTTCCTCGATCTTCCGGTGCACGCGCTGAAATATATTGCGTAAAGGCCACCTCCAATGCCTCGCTGTCGGTTTTCAAACTGGTGAAATACTTGTTGGAGTTTTTTCCGTTGCCCACTGCACTGCCTGTTCTGCAAGATTCTCCTCATACGTTTTATTTTTCTTTTTGAGAAAATTTTCAATATCATCTTTTCGATACCATCGATTACCTCTTTCAGAGGCACGAAATGATGGCAGAACATTCTACTTGTCCCACTGCCTCATCATATCGATTGACACTCCGAGGTACGCAGCTGTTTCGCTAATTGAGAGCAATTTTTTATTTTCCATTTCTATGTAAATCTAGTAAAATCTATGATAATCTGTGTAAATCTTAGCACTTTTAGATGTTTATATATTTAGGCTATCCGAATAAAATTTTGCCAATTTTAAAGCTCAGAGTCTTAATAACCTGAAAAAGTCCCGAAAGTATCTAGTGTGGCTTTACGAAAAGCTATATATTTTTCTTAGAATATGCTAAACTATATATAGTTTTAAGCTAAGATATATGACCACTCAGGAGAAGCTGAAGCTAATACAGCGGTATTCCGGCCTTACGCAGGAGCAGTTGGCTGCCAAAGTGGGGGTAACCTTTGTTGCCCTTAATCGATGGATAAATGCTGCGTCAAAACCTCGGCCTAAGTCACAAGCAAAGATTGATGCGTTGTATTTGGAATATAGCGGTGAAAAAGTTATTCCGGAGAGCGTATTGCAGGCGAAGAAACATGCACTTGAAATGAGGTGCAAAAAATATAGTAATATTTTGCAGACCATTTTGTCCCGTCCGGATCTTCGTGACCAGTTTGATCTTTCTCTTACCTACCACTCGAATAAAATTGAAGGAAGTACGTTGAGCGAGAATGAAACGGATGCCATTTTATTTCACAATAAAGTTATTCCGAATAAAACGCTTCGTGAACAGCTGGAGGCGAAAAATCATCAGACCGCACTGCATATTCTGCTCGAGCATTCTCGTATTGGTGGCGCGTTTGATGAAAACTTTATTCTACGACTGCATGGTGTTCTCATGAGCGGTATCCATCCGGATGCCGGCACCTATAGGCGACATCCTGTGCGGATTCTTGGGACGCGAGTCGTGACGGCTAATTATATCAAAATTCCCGATCTTATGATGTCTCTTTGTGAGAAAATTTCCGCGGCTTCCGAAGATATTGTTGCATGGGTATCTGAAGTTCATGCGCAGTTTGAAAAAATTCATCCTTTTGGAGATGGTAATGGTCGTATGGGGAGATTACTTATGACGGGGATGCTTCTTCGGCATAACTTTCCTCCGGCTCTTATCAAAAACGACGATAGGCAGAAATACTTTGTTTATCTGAGTAGGGCTCAGGAAAGTGGTGATTCGAGTCTCCTTCAGGATTTTGTTTGTGAGGCGATTACGGAAGGATTCCGTATTATTTACCCTTGAGGTAATGTAGCTTTGCGCCGTATACTAGGACGGTCTCCAAGGTGTTGTATATTTTTGTACTGATTATCATGTTTGAATTTTTGAGAAAAAAGAAGGTAGTTGAGAATACAAAACCCGCTAAAGAGCAGAAGAGTGAAAAAGTTGCGGTGAAGGAAGAACCAAAACAACCTTTGGAGTATTTTGATCGGATGAAGAAGCTGGAGGAGATGCGCGCGAGTGGGGTGCAGCCCTATCCTGAGCGGTTTGAGCGGTCTCATACGGCGGTGGAGGCGCGCGCGCTTGGCGACAAGGGTATGCGTGAGACGGATGATGTGGTGGGTGGCGTGAGTGGTGGTGAAAATGCGGGCGAAGAGATTTCTTTGGCAGGTCGCGTAATGACCTTCCGTTCTCATGGAAAATTGAGTTTTGCGCAGCTGCAGGATATTTCCGGAAGAGTGCAGTTATGTTTTATGCGCGATGTTTTGAAAGATGAGCCCTATAAATTTATTACGAAAAAAATTGATGCGGGGGATTTTGTCGGCGTGAAGGGTGAGTTGTTCAAGACGCAACATGGCGAGACGACGCTGCTCGTACGTGAATTTACGTTGCTGTCGAAAACACTGATGCCGCTGCCGGAAAAGTGGCATGGCGTTCAGGATCAGGAGATGAAATATCGTTATCGCTATTTGGACATGCTCATGAGTCCGGAGACGTTTGCGCGGATGAAGATGAGGAGTCGACTGATGCAGGTTATTCGTGGATATTTGGAAAAACATGAATTTGTCGAAATTGAAACACCGATTTTGTCGGCAAAAGCGAGTGGCGCCTTGGCGAAGCCATTTATGACGCATCATAACGCACTTGATCGAGATTTTTATTTGCGGATAGCGCCGGAGACGTATCTCAAGCGCGCCGTTGTCGGCGGACTGGAGCGCGTATTTGAATTTGCCAAATGCTTCCGTAATGAGGGGATGGATCCATCCCATCTCCAGGAATTTACGATGCTCGAGTACTACGCCTCGTATTGGAACTATGAAGACAATATGGATTTCACGGAGAAGTTATTTAAACATTTCATTCAGGAACTTTTTGGAACGTTAGTGATTACGGTTGGCGCAAATGAGATTGATTTCGGCAAGACGTGGCCACGAATGACCCTTCGTGATTTGATTTTAGACAAAACGGGGATTGATATTTATGAAGAAAAAACGGCTGACGCCCTGAGAAAAAAAATTCAGGAAAAGGGAATTATCCTTGAAGACACGGCCAAACTAGGACGTGGCAATTTGATCGATGTTTTGTATAAAAAAACCGTACGACCTCAACTGATTCAGCCGATGTTTTTAACCTCGCATCCGATCGATCTCTCGCCGCTCGCGCGAAGAAACGATACGAATCCTGATATCACCGATCGATTCCAGCTCGTCGTGAATTCGTGGGAGGTGGTGAACGCCTACTCGGAGTTGGTCGATCCCGTCGATCAGCGTCAACGTTTTGAGCAGCAGGCCGCTCTCAAGGCCGCCGGCGATGAAGATGCGATGGAGGCCGATTATGACTATGTGCTAGCCATGGAACACGGTATGCCACCCATGTCCGGTTGGGGCATGGGCGTTGATCGCATACTCGCGCTCCTGACGAATCAGGAAAATTTGAAAGATGTTATTTTGTTCCCTTTGATGCGACCTTTGGAGGAGTAAATGTGCTGAGACCATCGTGTACCGTGATGTGATTTCTCTGTACCTCATCTACGTTTGATGTGTCGGTAGCGACCACTTTTACCTCGTAGTCTCCGAATTGTTCTGTTGCGACCCTTCGTAATACTTTCGCAAGGAGAATTTTCAAACCATCCATATAAATATCAAGAGGGTTTTGGCTCTGCTCTCTGTTTCCCTGATCTTCGCCGTCTCCGTCAAGGGCGTCCGCCTCTCTGCCTATCTCGGTTATTCGCCTATTGGCCAAAACGTATTCTCGTTCACTTGCATGTTCGGTATCAACCGGGCCTCTCGCGACGAGCGTCGTCCCATCAGCCAAGAATTTATCGAATGATACCCCTGTTCCGATAGCTTTATTATCGTTCGATCCAAACACTATTTCGATTTCCTCTCGAACCTCTTTCATCACGGCATCAATTACGGCCATTCGCTATTGAATATCGGCCTGTGCCGCGATTTCCGCGGCTGAGAGGGTGCCATTATTAAGCTTATACAAGTAACTTCCCGGTTCTCCGGGAACTAGACCTTTTGAATCTGGAAGTGGACGTGGTGCTGCCATATGATATTTGGTTAAAAATAATGTTGAGGTTGTATTTTACTCTATTAATCTTTTATGTCAATATCTGTATTATTTTTTAGCTTAGACTAGCTTTATATTTACGATCATATGCGCTTAGTTTATTCTCCTGAAGGGTGGTTGTACATTTCTATACATAGATAATCTTGATTAATAATGTACAACTTTGTATACCTTACCCCTGAAGATGGATGGGTGTCCTGGGTTATTTATTTGCTGACAAACTAGCCTTCATTTATTTCACAAATTCAATCATTTCGGCTAGAATATCTTCGTTAGTATTTCTTTGTTTTTATCCTTATGATTTCAACACTTTTCAGACGTGCTTTCACGGCTCTTTTGGCATTCTCTCTTTTACTTCCAAGTACCGGATTCGCGGCGGTTACGGGTTCAATTTCTGATGTGATGCCGGGGGATGTGACTACTTTTACACAGGCTGACCTGACGCAGTTTACGCCGAAGAGTCTCATTGATTCGCTCGTTAATTTAATCACTCAAGAGGTAGATTCACCTTCATTAAAATCATCCTCCGATGATGCCGCTACCGCGAAAAAACGTACGGGCCTTGCTGTTGATGTACTTACGGGCGGACCGTTTGGCTTAGGGATGCGCCTGGACGCTTCGCTTGGAGAGTTACAAAATTATTTTGTCGGAACGATTAATGATGTGCAGTGGACCGCTTATCTCGATTTGGATGGAAAAAATTTGGAAAAAAAGACCTACGGTACTCACGAATACTATCTTCAAAAAACCGAGAATGGTGATAATGCGCTCTTATCAAATGAGAAAAAATCATTGGCTCGTGTGAATCAGTTTTTCATCGGTGCCGATTCGGAAAAAAGTATAAAAATGTTTTTTGATACCCTCGATAAAGGCCAAGTCTTGAGCAAAAATAAAAACTATCAGGCGACGGCCGGTAGCGTAGGGACCGGATCTCTCCTGTCCGGCTATGTCGATCTCGGCTCGGCGCTCAAAGAAATAAAAGACGAAATGGAGAGTGGAAAAACTGCGAAGCAATCAATTTTTGATGTCGCGAATCATATGGGCTACGCCCTCGCACAGTTCACGGGAGGAGTGTCGATGTCGACCGTTGTAACCCGAGATTCCGCGCCAAAAGACAGCCTGTACATCCCGTCTCCATTTACCCCGTCACTTTATCAATACTCGACCGCCCAACATCCTCTTCTCTATGCCGAAGGATCGAATCTTGCTCAACTTGTGAAACAGGGGGAGTCGACGACAGGCACGAAAATCAGTGATGAGCTTGGTACTCCGGAGGCTATCGGTTTCGACTTCGAAAAGGACTTCCTGAATCTTTTCACCAAGGGATATTCGTTGACGGTGGAAAAAGGCAATGGAACATTTTTACCATCCTTCACCTTCATGGCTGACATGAAAGGTAATGAGCCGGCTATGACCGAAACATTGAAAAAAATCTATACTGAGCTGACCACAACGAAATCGCCGGATGGTGTTGTCGTGAGCGGTTCTTCTCTCGGAGGACTGTATGATTTTTCCGTTACGTTTACACCCGATGATAACTTTTGGAATGAGTTTGAGGGAGTATTTCCACGCATGTCCACTATGCTCACGCTTACGGTGAATCTGACGAATGATGGGGTGCTCGTGGTCTCTACCAAGCCAAATGTAATGACAAGTTACAAAACCGGTATGGATGTAACGGAGTTTGGGGATGTGGCAAAACGTTCGGATGTCAGCATGCTTTTCTCGCTTAATTTCAATGAAATCACCACTATCGCCAAAGAGGCGGTACAGCAGTATTACACCAGTTTGGATGAGGAGAGTAAGCCATATGTCGACGTGACGGCGACGTTGAATGCCATTGATCAGATTTTTTCTCCTTGGCAACGCATCAGCGCTTCCGCTACATCGACCGATACTTCCGGATCGGCTACGGTGAAATTCTTTTTCGACCCGAGAATTTATGAAAGCGCTTATTGGGAAGGCGTTATGAAATCGGCCAAGGTACTTGATGCTTCTTCGACGAAGTATGAACGCGTCACTTCAAAATTTAACGATGTACAGCCGGATCAGTGGTATGCGCATGATGTGAAGAATCTCAAAGCTCGAGGTGTCGTGAAGGGATATTATGACAATTCTTTCAAGCCCGGGCAACTCGTTACTCGTATTGAGTTCCTTGCGATGTTGTACCGCGGTGTATACGGTGACGCCCCTTCAAGTTTCAGCATGGAGGGCGATACGTCAGGTGGTTCCGATATTGCTTTCAGTGATGTCGAGCCGTTTGAATGGTACTATGATATGCTAGCCGATAGCTCGAAAAGGGGCTTGGTAAAGGGATATGCAGATAAATCTTTCAAACCGGGAGCTTTGATTTCCCGCTCCGAGGCGGTCGCGATGATCGCACGATTCTACGAGTACAACAATGATACTGAATTCTTCGTGGATCTCCCTTGGCGCGATGATCGATCGTTTGGCGATGTTCCGGAGAACTCATGGTTTGGGCCGGCCGTTCACAACGCCTACAAACTCGGCATCGTGGATGGCACGGGAAAGGGTGACAAGTTCGAACCGGGAAGAAACCTCAACCGGGCCGAAGCGGCGAAGTTGATTAGTAGATTATTGAGGAAGAAGGTGGGATGAACGAAGCGCCCTTTGTATTTTCAGGGCAAGTTTCCTGTCCCCCAATGTCTTCGCGAGAGCGACGCCGTCACGCGCATTCGATGTTTGCGCGGTGTAGTGAATGTTCGCTTTTACTTTTGCGGGATACGCGCGCAGTAATTTCAGCGCCTGGTCTTTTGTATCGGCGTACATTCCGGTATCGGTCATATTCTTGACTGTGGCGACGCGGAAGTAATCTCGATAGAAATTAAAGAAGTTTGACGGGTCTGCCTGAATGGCATTTTCGTAGTACCGTAGCGCTTCTTTGCCGTTTTTATTCTTCTCGGCGATCTGTCCGAGCATACTCCATGCAAAGGCATCGTATGGATTTTTACGCACCTGCACGCGCGCGTATTTTTCCGCTAACGGAAGGTTATTTTTTTTCATGGCATCACCCGACATTTCGAGAAAATAATTACGTGAAAACTGCATCTGTTCAAAGTGCTTCGTATAGGAGGAATAAGCCTCGTATCCTATTGAAGTGGTGGTGATACAAATCATGATTGCCACTATTCCTGAAAATAACGTTATTCCATGCTTATTACCGGCTTTTTGTGGCCATTTTTTGGCATATATATTTGTCGCGGCTACTCCCAAAATAATCCAAAAAACCATCTGATTCGTCATGAAATTCATATTGTAATCGGCGAGCGAGTGGATGAGCGGACCGGAGAGCGAAAGCAATAAAACTCTTTCTGTCGTGACTGCGCATTCTTCACGTGAAGACTGTTTTTCCTTTTTGAGTGCAGGGCCGATGACTGTACCTATGAGAATTATAAAAAATATAAGCGCGGGAATGCCTTCCTCAAGCCCTATTTTCAAGTACCAGTTGTGCGGATGATCGGAGATGGCGAGAAAATCCTTCTGAATTTTCGGATAGATAAACCGGAATGAAAACGGGCCACTCCCTAATATCGGATGCTGACGCATGAGCTGAATCGCTCCCTCCATGAAATCAAATCGCTCCTGAAACGATGTCTGCTGCTCTGTTCCGGCGAAGGTCGCTTTTTTCAAAAATGAATTTGTTTCGTGACTATTCACTATCGGTCGTAGCGCATGAATACCTCCCGTCAGAAGCAACGTACCGCATACTACGATGAAACATGTTTTTATTTGTTGAATAAATATTTTTTTACTATTAAAATTGAATAGTGATTTTCGTTGTATGAAAGCCAAAATAACCAACTGCGTACAAAGGACGAGAAAAGCGGCACGAGAGAATGTGAGCAAAAGGGCTGAGAAAAGAATCGTCAGTGACAGTATTTTTATTATATTTTTTTTGAGAATGAGTCCTAGCGGCCAGACTGCGAGCAGGAAGGTGGCGAAGGCATTCGGCCAGTAGCTTGACGTCAGCCCTGAAACAAAAAATGGCCCGGCAATGCGACTTTCCGGACGATAGAGATATTGTGCGATTCCGAAAAGTGCGCTTGCTACACCGAGCGCGAGCATTATTTTGAGGAGATTTTTTTGCTCTTCTTCCCTCCACGTCTGCACGATGAAAAAAATTCCAATCCCGGAAATCATCATCGCTACCTCACTCCATCCGAAGTTCTGAATGGGGGAGGATACTTTCGCAACGACGAACCAGAGTGCCAGCAATATGGCGCTTAGCCTTACTCCATTTGCTAAGGACCATTTCTTTTTCCAATCGAACTCGCATGCCGAAAGCTCCTTCCAACTCAAAAAAAGAAGCACCACTAAAAGTCCACCCAGACCATAAATCAGTGTTCCATGCAAGGCGGTATCAACCTTGTTCCAGCCTTGAGGCAGGAGGGTTAACCCTAAAAATAAAGCTAAAATGATACTTCTGAGCGACATTCTGGACTTATAGTACCATAGTGTATAATGCACCCATATGGATAAGATTGCGGTGTTAGATTTTGGAGGACAGTATGCACATTTGATCGCGAACAGGATTCGTCGACTGGGTGTGTATAGTGAGATTTTTGATGCCGATACCGATGCAGTGAAGCTGCGATTTCACAAAGGAATTATTTTCTCAGGTGGTCCCAATAGTGTCTATGAGAAGGGCGCGCCGACGTGCGATCCTGGGATTTTTAAGCTGAATATTCCTGTTCTTGGTATCTGCTATGGTCATCAGCTGATGGCTCATCTCCTCGGTGGCAAGGTCAAGTCCGGCGGCGTGAAGGAGTACGGCCGTGCAAAAATAGATATTTCCCGCAACGTTGGCGTGCTGAAATTCATGGGCGACGAGCAGGAGGTCTGGATGAGCCACGGTGATGAGGTGACGCAGCTTCCGATTGGCATGGAGGTGATTGCCTCTACGGAAGGCTGCAAAACGGCTGCCATAGCCGATGAATATCGGAAATTCTTTGGGGTACAATTTCACCTGGAGGTTACCCACACGCCGAATGGTCAGAAGATGTTGGAAAATTTCGTCGATGTTTGCGCCGCGGAGAAAGAGTGGAATTTGAAGGAATACATCGAGCAGTTGAAAATGAATATTCAGAAAGAAGTAAAAAATCGAAATGTCTTCATGCTGGTAAGTGGCGGAGTTGATTCGTCGGTGGCGTTTGCGCTGTTAGAAAAAACTCTGGGTATTAACAATGTATATGGATTATTTGTGGATACCGGATTAATGCGAGAGAATGAGGCAAAAGAGGTCAAAGATTCCATGGAAAAAGCCGGATTCAAGAACTTACACATCGAGGATGCCAGCGCGGATTTCTTCAAGGCATTAAAGGGAATTACTTCTCCAGAAAAAAAGCGCACGATTATTGGAGATACATTCCTGGAAGTTCAGAAACGTGTCTTGAAAAAGATGAAATTGAATACGAAAGACTGGATGCTGGGGCAGGGTACGATTTATCCTGATACGATTGAGACGGGTGGAACGAAACATTCCGCGAAGATCAAGACGCATCATAACAGAGTGCCGCAGATCGAGGAGATGATCAAGAAAGGGCTTGTAATAGAGCCTTTGAAGGAGTTTTATAAAGATGAGGTTCGCATGATTGGTGAGAAAATCGGCATGGAAAAAAGTCTCATTTGGAGACATCCATTCCCTGGTCCGGGCTTGGGCGTGCGCGTGTTGTGTGCCAAAAAGGCTGAGTTACCAACTACATGGAAGGCTACGGAGAAAAAAATGAATGAGGTATTGAAAAAAGATAAACTCAAGGCGTACATGCTGCCGGTGCAAAGTGTTGGTGTGCAGGGCGATAGCCGTTCGTACAAAAATCCTGTCGTACTTACCGGAGAGGCAGATTGGGAAAAATTGGCTCACATATCGACTCGATTGACCAATCAGTTTTCCGCCGTGAATCGCGTTGTATTGTCGGTTACCCCTGAAGAAATTTCTAAAGTTGAATTTTCCGGAGCGTGTTATATGGTGCCCGAGCGTGTGAAATTATTGCAGCGTGCCGATGCCGTGGTAAAAGATTTCTGCGTGAAAAAGGGGATACATAGTGCTATTTGGCAATTCCCTGTTATCCTGATTCCTGTGCGGATAAATGGCCGTGTCGGTGAAACGGTGGTACTGCGTCCTGTCTGCTCCGAAGAGGCGATGACCGCAAATTTCTACGAAATGGATTTTGCACTGTTGCGAAAATTGAGTGATCAATTAATGGCAACCAAGGGTGTGAGTGCGGTCCTCTATGATATTACGCATAAGCCACCGGGAACGATTGAGTGGGAGTAAAAATTATTATTTTCTTTCTTATCATTCTCTTCAGTGTTAAAAAAATATTTATCGTTCTTTCCGTTTTAGCTAATGCGGCATTTTTTCTACTTTTTGTAGGTTATTTCTATATGCACTTTTTCGACTATACTATTACAAATGATGCTTTGACGAATCGGGTGCCATGGTTATGTCAGCAGATGCAGAGCACCTCCCCTTTGTGCAATTTCATAAGAGAGAAACCAGTTGCGCCAAATGAATCTGATATAATAGTTCAATATAATTGCGAACAAAGCGGTGTTTCATTCGACGGTAAGGCATGTACATGTCCTTTTGAGGCGCAGCTCGGTCAGACATCCGAAAGTATGTATAACAAAATCAACGGTCAGTGCCAAACAACCGCGGGGGGACCGGGCGGGAATCTAGGGGTCACCATGAATCAATGCATCGGCTTGAGGTTGGCGCTTGATGAGTGTAAGAAGAAATAACCTCGTGGGTCAGTTGAAATTCGACCATTTTTTTGACTTTTCCGCTTTCGCTGTTCTAATCTGTAATTTCGGCGCCGAAATTTTCAGCTTCAAAAATGCCTATTTTAGGGAAATAATATGATTATGAATTAATATACAAAATTCACAAGTACCCAAAACCAAGCATTAAATATCCCTATTCGGGTTTCCCATCCCAAGGCACCATGCGCACCATGTTATGCAATTCTCCTATATACAAAAAAGCCGTCCATCCATCCTCACTATCTTTATCCTTCCTCGATTTAATGTACTCATCTGGAGCGCCATGAATTCTTAAATACCTCTCAAAGCCGATCTCTTTCCAGCCATCTTTACGATGTAATTTCTTTATAGCATCATTTTGTGTCGCAGCTAGAATTGATACATCCCCATATTTTTCCCTAAGGTTGGCGATTGCCTGTTCTCTTACTATTTTATAAATGCCCTGACCCTGCACTTCAGGAATAGTTAGAGCCTTACCAATCTCAAAAACTTTTCCTACTATAAGATCGTCTTGAGCAGCCCAAGTTATCTCCATCACTCTCACCATTCCTACAACCTTATCGTTCTTTCTGGCGATGGTCATATCACCTCTATTCAGAGCTCCATGCAGATCCTCCATGAGATGCGCACGCCTTTCCTTTTTCCGCTGATCCTCGGCAAGCTCACTTTCTGCCGAATTTTCTTCTAGAACGCCACCAACGAGTTGTCGGGTCTCTGAAATTGGGGCATCGACCGGCTTGTCCATTTCCTGAAACCAAATATCCACTAACTCATCTAACTCTCCTGGCTTGAGATCTTCTTTAACTTCATTCCCGCCAATAATTTCTATGTCTTCTCGGGGCATTATTACATTTATTAATGTTCCTCATTATAGCATAAATAAGCGGAATAGTAAAATATTTCCTCTTAAAAAGGAGCTGTGCCAAATACTAAAGCTTCACTATCTCCGCAATAACTCTCTCTCCTAAAAACTTCTGCGCAAACTCGCTAAATCGTTCGGGGGCGTCGGTGCAGGTGAAGGTGACGGTGCCGAGTTTTGCAGATGCGGAACTATTGGTGGTGTCAGAGCTTTTGGTAAGTTGGGACTCGATCTCGGGATGTCGATTGAGGTAATCGGCGAGGGAGTCGGCGACGGCGGTGGAGGAGTCTAATACGTGGACGCGGGTGCCCATGATGTCTTCGAAGACGTCGTGCATGATGGGGTAGTGCGTGCAGCCGAGGATGAGTGTGTCGGGGGCGAAGTCCTTGATGGGGGCGAGGTATTTTTTCAGAATAGAGCGAGCTTCGGGTTTGTGGTGCCAGCCCTCCTCGATGAGCGGAACGAGAAGCGGACATGCTTGGCCGAGAGTTTTGATATTAGGGTCTAATTTGTGAAGTTCTTTTTCGTAGGCTTTTGAGTTGATAGTGGCGCGGGTTCCGACGATGGCGATACGTTTGTTTTTAGTGATTTTGATGGCTTTTTCGGCGACGGGGATGATGACGCCGAGGACTTTTTTGTCCGCAAGGGATGCTACGCTATCTGTTACGTTTGGAGTTCTAAGATACTTCTCTTGTAAACAGGGAAGCGCCACTGCCGAGGCGGTGTTGCAGGCGAAGATAGTAAGAGGAATATTTTTTTTGAAAAAAAAATGAAGGGCTTCTTCGGAAAATTCGCGAATTGTTTCCGGTGAACGAGAGCCATACGGCACACGGAGATTGTCTCCGAGATATAAATAGTCATACTGAGGGAGTCGTTTGCGGAGCGCCTTCAAGACCGTGAGTCCACCATAGCCTGAGTCGAACAATCCAATCATATGGCCGAATAATGGCATATGGAAGGGAGGAATGCAATCAGATGGGATCGGGAGACAAATACACTCGCTGAAAGGCGAGCGTATGGGTTATAATTGTGCTATGAGCGCACGGCTTTCAACTATCTTCGTTGTTTTGGGAATCTTGATCGGTTTATTTTTCGCCGCACAGTTTCGCACAGGCATTCCTATCGATGGAACCTATCCGGCAGATCAGTATCAGGCAAGACAAAATCTCATTAAAGACTTCTTGGATGAACAGGGGATTCTCCGTAACCAGATTGCAAATTTGAATGGTCAAATCGATGAACAGCAAAAGAAAAATCAGGCGCTGCTTTCTCGGACAAAGTTATCATATCTGAATGAGCTGAAATCGGCCGCCGGCCTCACTTCCATCAAAGGAAGAGGGATTGAAATTCAGTTGAGCGATAGCCCGGGCGCGAATCGTGAGTCGACGGGAGTGATTCCGGAAGCGCTCGTACAGGCTGCGGATTTGCGTGATATTATCAATCTCCTCCGTACGGGAAACGCGTCGGCGATTGCTATTAATAACCAACGTATCCTGCCGACTACCCACATTAGCGCGGTGGGAAATAGTATTCTGGTGAACAATTTTTATGTGGCTCCGCCATTTTCCATCACGGCCGTTGCTGATGAAGACTTTCTCTATGCCAGACTGAACGATATTACGACGCTCGTGGATTTGAAAAAAAGGGCGACTCAGTATCTCATGCCTTTCACCCTCACACTTCGAACTCACATATCTTTATCTCCTTATAATGGCGATTTCCGCCTCAAATATGTTATTGCACGACCTTAATACCGGTAGGAACAAGATGATTTTTGCCACAAGTTTGATTCTTGGAATTTTCCTCGTTGTGCAATCGAGATCGTTTATCGGGGTTACCATCGTTAACACTCGTGATTCCGCCTCCAATATGTTCCGCGAACTTCAGGTATTGCGCGACACTAACAAGAGTCTCACGGATGAAATCGGTTCACTGGAGAACGTGCTCGCTAAATCAAAAGACAGCTCCCTGATTCTCAAGGCACTTGAAGATGAAATACATAAATTCAACGTTATTACTGGTGGTCTGCCCGTCTATGGTCCGGGCATCAAAGTCAGCGCGCCGGTTACCACGGAGGTTGCGTCGCTTGTTGATCTGGTTAATGAGCTGTTTAATTCCGGGGCGGAAGCGGTAAGTATCAATGGCGTTCGACTCACGGGAAATAGTTTTGGCTTAGATGGCATCCCAAGCGGCCAGATACTTCTGAAGGGAAATATTCTCACTACTCCCTATGTTCTGATGGCTATTGGTGACTCTACGACGATGGAAAACACGCTTCGGCAGGTTGGTGGATTTCTCCGAAGATATGAGAAAAAACATCCGGGCAAAACGCTGAAAATTGAAAAGAAAGATCGAATTGATATGGAAAAAGCGGAATAACTCCTGTCTGAACTCATTTCTGCTGGACTAACTCTTGAGGAGAAGCCAGAGGGGCTGGAGGGCGAGGAGAGCCAAGACAATAGCGAGATAGATTCGCTTATTAAGTTTTTCGTAGTAGAGAGCCTCTCGAATTTTCTTGAGACGGGTGAGCTTGTCGGCGATTTCGGTTTGAAGAGACTTGGTGGATTCTGTGAGGAGTAGTATCTCATTTTTATTATCGAGAGTTACGGTTCGGTGCTCCTGGAGGGGAATACTGTATTTAATTTGGCTCTCCAGTTGACCTATTCGATAGTGGGCTCCCTCCAACTCGTCCTGACGAGCCTTGAGCTCCGCCGTCAACTGTTCATACATTTTTTTGTATGTTTCTATGAGTTCGTGGTCACGCGTGTGCGACCGGGGGATAGTGTCGCTGTTATTTTGAGCTTGTGTCTGTCCACGGGTTGACGCTCGAGTTTCTACAAAAATCGGATCATTATTCGCGCTGTTTTCTTCGTCATTCCCTCCTGGACTGTCGTCACTGTCTACTCTCGTGTCGTTAGACATATTACTATATCTATCATGTCTATTGTGTCTTGCTATTTTGCTTCTTTGACTAGCCATGAATTCTATTATTTCGCTTCTGCTCAGCAATATCTTGTTGTCTATTATTTTTGTCGTTAGCTGTCCAGCATGTCTATATCTATCAAGCGTGCGCATTGATACTTTTAACAGTCTACTTGCTGCTTTTCTATCGATTATATCTTTATTTTCTCCTATTGTGGACATATATTTATTGTCTATGAATTGTCTACCCTGTGTGGACGCGCCGGAGAGACATGTTTATGGCTGTCTATCTACGCGTGTCTACTGTCTATTATAGGCAGGTATCTGATAATGTCTAAGCAAAAATTATTACCTTATCCGTCAAGCCTTACGTAGCTTTACTTTTTTGGATGGAATAGCCATAATGCAGCTACTTTTTTTCCGCTTTATGCTCATCCGTACTACTCGTCATTCACCGCTTCTTGCCGCTGCTATCATTTCCGCTATTGTTGTCTCTCCACTGCCATTTCCGTCACCTGTTTCGGCTGAATCGAAGCCCTTTTACACCTATAATCTCTCCGCTGCCCCTGATTCTCTTCAGCCCTCCTCTTCTTCCTCTATAGCGAAATACGGTTCCGGCTCGCACAACGCGCAATTTGGCGCCGTTCTGGCCAAGGGCGATTTCAATGACGATACCATTGATGATTTGGTTATTACCACCCCGTATTTTTCCAATAATAAAGGTAAAAATGTTGGCAAAATTGAAGTCTATTTTGGAAAGAAGGATTTTGCCCGTGCATTTGCCGATTCTGCTGCGACGCCGGATCTAACCTATGTTGGTGTTACGAGCGGTGGTGAGCTTGGTACATCGTTTGTAAGTGGCGATGTAAACGGTGATGGCATCGATGATCTCCTGATGGGGGCTCCCGGTGAGCGCAGTGTCTATGTTGTCTATGGTAGACATTCGTTTTCTCCTCTTCCTGAAGCCATCGACCTCTTTCCTCCCCGTGCCGACTGGACACTTCGCGGGCGCAGTGAGGATGAGCAGTTCGGCTTCGCGTTAGACGCGGCCGATATCAATGGAGACAACATTGCCGATATTATTGTTGCTGCCCCGTTTGCCCCACAAGATGGTCTCAAACGAGTAGGAAAGGTACATGTGATTTTCGGAAAGAAAGGTGTTGCCCGTGGTACCATCTATCCCCTTGATGCCGTCCCTTCTGATTTGATTTTTATTGGCAATGCTCTCGATGATCGATTTGGGATTACGCTCACTCATGGGGATTTTGACGCGGACAAAAAGACGGATTTGGCGATAGGTTCCTATATGGCTACTAACGGCAAGGCCAAGCAGGCGGGGACGGTCACTGTCATGTTTGGGAAAAAACTGGATATAAAAGGCATGGTGAGAGTGAGCTCCGAAAGTGTGCGAACCGATGATATAGGTGACACCGACGACAGTGATACTTTTTTTTCTGCGGATCACTCCTTTGATTGGTTTGGGTACTCGCTAACTACCGGAGATTTGAATAGCGATGGAGTTGACGATCTCGTTATTGGATCATTTCCCTATCTAAAAAATAAACGTCAGGGTGAGGTATATGTGCTTTGGGGTGAGAAAAACAGTCAATTCCAGGACGCCCGCCTTTCGCGCGTGTTTGCGCCGCGCGAGGAGTCACTGATTGGAGGTGCTGTGGCTGTTTCCGATCTGAATCATGATGGGACGCAGGATTTGGTTATTGGCGCGCCTACTGGCGCGCCCGGCAGTTCCGCCAAAATCGGCCGAGTCTATGCCCTTAGCATTTTTCCCCGCAATAATCAGGCCTGGAACTTCTCCAAAATCCCGGCTGATTTGACTATTCAGGGCAGGAGTACCAATGACTGGTTTGGGAATAGTCTCATTATTGGTGATTTTGATAATGATGGAAATAGAGATATGGTCGTTGGCGCTCCGAATAGCCGAAATGAGAAGATCGCTTCCGGTGCGGTTGAGTATATCCCAGGGCCGATTTTCCCCCATGGAGACGTTTCCTATACGGTAGCACCTCCTTCGGAATTTGTCAGAAGAGGCTCATTGATGGTTCAAATCATGAAATCTTTCCATTTTGACCTCAAAAATAAAGACTTCATTGACTCGTGCATGGCGCAGCTCGAGTTTTGCTTTTATCAATTCTCTTCTCAAACGAGCTTCGCGGGACTTACGCTTTCGCCGGTACTCCAGCTCTATCCTGACGTGAAACCGACCGATCCCTATTATGCCGCCGTGACTATCGGTACGATTCTTGGTATCGTGCGCGGCTTTACTGATGAGCCGCAGACCCCGTTCCATCCACAACGCTCCATCAGCCGCATACAGGCTCTGAAAATCCTCATGACGGCAACAGGAATACTTCCGTGGAAAGACTACTATGAGTTACAAAAAGAACTTACGGACGCCGGCAAGACCTCTTCTGGCAAAGACCATATTACTTCACAAAAAACTCCCTACCAGGATATTTCTGCGCGCATTCCTCATATGTGGTGGTATCCGCGTTACGTCAATTTCGCTTTTCTGAGCGGACTTATCGACGATACCGTGTTTTTCCAACCTGACGCGCCTCTCACGCAAAAAGATCTTGAGATATGGACCGCGAATATCAAAACCTATCTTGCCCGACATGAAACATCGCCTTAAGGCTTATGCTCGAGCTGTTACTGCAAAAGGAACCGATGCCCATGCCATCCCCTCAATTTCTCAGCTATTGAAGTATCTTGTCTTTTCTCTTGTTTTAGCCATTATTTTTGTGTGGTATATTGTATGGGGACCTCGTTCCGACTACCCAAAAGGATACTTTGATCAGAAAAATAATGCCGTCTGGGCGCAGCATTCCTGGAGTGAAGATGTACACTCGCCCGAGGAGATTCGTGATTTCGTAGAGACACTTGGCAAGCACCACATACGATATGTATATCTGCATGTTGGTCCACTCGAGTCGGATGGCCAGATCCCGGCAGCGCGCTATCGTCAACTTGGAGAGTTCCTGAAAGTGGCTCGCGTCTACAGCGATCGCATTGTTTATATTCCCTGGCTCGGACAAATTCGCAATAAACTCCCTCTTGATTCCCTCAGTGCCAGAAGCAATATTGCTGCTATTTCTCGCATGTTCGTCCAAGATTTTGGCATGGGTGGAGTGCATATTGATATTGAGCCGATTCTTGATAACGACAGTGATTTTCTCTTTTTACTTGAAGACGTAAGAAAGGCTATAGGAAGCGATAAAATCATATCCGTTGCTCTGTCTGAATACTTTCCCGAGTCGGTGGCGTTTGTCGCACAGAAATTTATGCGTGCTGAAGATTCTATCTCAAAAGATTATATGCGAAAAATCGATTCGCTCGCCGATCAACTCGTGATCATGACCTACGAAAACAGCATCCGAGATGGTCGATTCTATCGATATTTTCTGAAGAATGAGGTGATTTGGCTCACGAATGTTCTGAAGCACTCAAAGTTGATTATTGGGCTTCCTACCTACGATACCGAGAGCGACACTTTCTATCCGCGCGCGGAGAATATCGATTTCGGATTGCGCGGTGTACTCGACGGCCTGAGTAGTTGGCGCAGCACGCATGAGGTGTTTGAGGGGGTGGCGCTCTATGGATACTGGACGACTGACAAGAAAGAGTGGGATACTATGCGTACGCTCTTTTTGGATTAACCCTATCTCATTTCTCTTTATTTCATGCATATTTCGTTCGAAAATAAAACCCATAAAAACGTTGATATTGAGCCACTGAAGCGGTATATCTCCATTGCTGAAAAACTGTTTCTCTCCAGGCTTCGATCGTACTGTCCGAAAGGCGCCACCGTACGTGACCTCGCCCTGAACGTGTATTTTGTGACCGATAGTGAGATTCGGAAGATTAATCGTGAATACCGCGGAAAAGATACGGCGACGGATGTGATCTCTTTTTCTTACGTGGAAGATCGAAATTTTATGCCCTATATTGGTGAACCGGTGGTGGCCGGGGAAATTTTTCTCTCACTTCAAACGATCGCCCGACAGGCCGCCGAGAAGAAGCTTAAGCCGGAAAATGAATTACTCTATATGCTCATTCATGGCTTTCTGCACGTGTTTGGATACGATCATCTGACCGACGAAGAGGAGCGCGATATGGAAAAAGCGTCCTTCGCTATTCTTGGGAAAAAATATCCCGAACGGACGAAATTCGGATTTTAGAAAATCTCCACTCTGTGGAACTATGGCAGCAGCGTCATCGACTGAGCCATTTTTTCGTATGTCGCAAAATGCTTGTCGAAATCAATCGGGTCTTCGTCGAGGATAATTGCATACGCCTTGTTGTTCTTCACGGTGAGTGTTATCACTACCTTTTCGGTAATACTCTTGTCTATACTGTTGCGAAACTGCAATGTCACTCGCTTCGCCTTTTCGCCTAAGAGTAGCGCTTCTTTGGTTTCAACTTCCTTCATCTCTGTGACATTCGCTTCGATATATTTTTGCAGACCACTCAACTCATCCTCAATATTTACCTTCTTGTCTCCCAACGGTTTCACGACACTGACGGCGACATGTCCTTCTACGTTTGATTCGTCGGTTGATGTCTGAGGAATACTGATAACGTAATCAATATACTGGTTGTCACTTTGCGTTTTGATGTCCGACCAACTTGCCGGACGCTGAACGCTTACGCCAACATTATTCAGTTTCTCCGTTACATTTCCAATACCGATCAGTGAACAACCGGTAGTCAAAATAAGGCTTGATAGAGCCAAAAGACTTGTTTTGATTTTGATGGTGTTCATGGATTTGAGGGGGAGGGAATCTGACAGCCTCTTCGGCACACCTCTGCTGAGGCGCCTGCTGGTGTCTGTATACTACCCAAGTTCGATTATTTTCTCAAGGAGTTCTCGCGGGTAGACTGGGTCTGGTTCGGCGAGTGATTGGTGAAATATAACGGTGGACGGTGTCAAGGCCGGAAGAGTGTTCGCCTCGATGATGTATACCTCACCCGTCTGTGTGTGCATGAAGGCGTCGAGTCTGGCGTAGCCCTCGATTCCGAGCGTGTTCGCCGCGAGTTCGATGTGCTGTTTTGCCTTTTCTGTAGCCTCTTTTTTGACAAATGGTTCCGGAGGAGGAGTGATATTTATTCCTGTTCCGCCCTGAAACTTCTCTTCGAGAGAGAGAATATGTCCCATCGATACGGTCATACTTGGATTCAACGCATGAAGTTTTCCTTTCTTCCCGAGAACACCCACCGTCACCTCAATCCAATCCGTTTTGCGATCCCATCGAAGTTTGTTATTGGCGATGTGCGCCTTGTCCGTGCGAATAAATCGCTCGAGCATAATATGTTTCATGGCTTGTGATGGCATTTCTATAATTCCATGCTGATCTTTCAGGGTATGCTCCGGAATTTCTTGGGCGCGTGATTTCGCAAAATCTATATATTTTTGAAGGTCGGTATAGGTCGATATGCGGCATATGCCTGCGGAACAACCATCGTCAACCGGCTTGACGATATAGTCACCACCTCTGAGATCTTTCTTGAGTTGAATCCAGAATTTTTGCCAATGTTGTTGATTTTTCAGCGTGTCAAAAAAATCTAAAGAAAAAACTTTTTTCTCGGCAGTGTAAATTTCCTGAAGGACAAGCGTATTGAGACGTTCGCCTGTTTTGAATTTATCCATGCAGAGGTGCGAGGCCTGCGCGCGCGAACCGTTGAAATGTTTTTTATGTGTCGTAAGTAATTCTTGCATTGTGCCATCTTCGCCGATACCCCCATGCAATCCGAGGAATACAAATCCATCTATTTCCATAAACTCCTTAAGCGTCATTTTACGCGGAGGGAAGAGGTTTTCCTGCGCTTCGTTATCCGCGAGCACTAATTTGAGGAGAACTTTTTCCCGGTGAGCACGGAGGAAATTTTCATTTTTTTCGGCATCCTTCAACATCGCGTGAATTTCTTCAACGGTGTGATTCAGACTAAAATTGTAGGGTGTATGCCAGATTTCATCATCTCCTGTCATGAGGAAAAGCTCGGGCCAGTATTTTTTTGACTGACGAAGTTTGAGCCAAACATTGGTCGCGCTCATCAGGGACACCTGTCGCTCCGCGCTCGTTCCTCCACCAATAACATTTACCCGCTTTTTGGCTTGTGAAATTTGTTGCTGCATTTTTGGCTCCTGTAAGCCATATTCTGCACATGCCGTTTTGAGAATATGCATGAGAACGTCGCGATGACTCATGCCAATTTGCGAGGCCTGTTGGAAGAGAAAACTATTTTGTTCCATGCCACTGATCGGATTGAAATCGGAAAACCATATTTGACCATCCGGTAAAAGCCATCCATCGAAGCGTCCAAAGTGCCGCATTCCCAGAAGAGAAAAGAGCTGCTCAGCCATGATCTGAATTTTTTCTATCTGTTCATGTGCGAATCTCGGAGGACAGTGATACCGAACTTTTCTCGTGGCGAGATATTTTTTTCTGAAATCAAAAATTTGATTTTCATTGTATGATGTTTCGATCTCCGACGGAATTAGGGCTACGGGCTGCCCAAATCGGTTCTCGAGAATCACAACAGTGAATTCTCTCCCCTCGCAAAAAGGTTCGATGACGGCCTGCGTATCTATTTTTTTACTGAAGATATCTTGCATCGCTTTGAAGGCCTCCATCGGCGTAGTGACCGAATGAACACCAATAGATGATCCGCCCGAGACGGGTTTGACGATCGCACGCTTGAGTTTGTGCTGAGAAAAGAATTTTTCTAATGTTTCCAGATTTTTGAATTTCGGAAGGTGACTTTTGAGAAGGTCGGAGGGGAGTGATGGAAATCCATGTTCGCGAATTAACTGATTCGCCTTGAACTTGTTGAAGGCTGTTTTGCAGGCGAGCGATGATGAGCCGACGAAGGCTGCTTTTTTTCGTTCGAGAAGTTGCTGGAGTTGACCGTCCTCGCCATAGGCTCCGTGAATAATAGGGAAGACTAAATCCGCCTTCTTCAACTGTGAAGCAAGTTCGCGTTGTGTCAATTTTTTGGTGTGTCGAGTGAGTTTGAAATCGAAGTCCGAGGGGGTATTCGAGTAAAGAGAGGAGGTCGAGATGAGGTAGTGTCTTTTTTGAACATCAACATATATTGCCTGTATATCAATAGCCTGATCGAACAGGTGATCGACCACACTACGACAGGAGTTTAGCGAAATTCCGCGCTCCATCGAAGGCCCTCCACATATCACTAATAAGCGAAATTTCTTCTGTTTATTTCCTATCATTGAGCAAGATATTACTCTGGATTCGGGGGAAATGCAAGTTGATAGAGAGATAAAGGGGACGGTGAAAATCAAGACACTCACTTCGTTCCTGTCTGTTAAAAATTATTCACCCCCAAGGGATGCTTCGGCTTCGCTACAAATTTGTAAGAAAAATGTCAGAGTTTTGTTAGGTTGGCATGCTACGGTACCTATATGACCCGACTATACGGCGACAAAATTGTGAATGCCTATATCGATGGAGCAAATCTCCACAAAGCTGTCGAATCTAATGGTCAACACTTGGATTACTATCGTCTTCGCGTCTGGTTGTCTGAAAAATATAACATCTCGAAAGTTTTTCTTTTTATTGGCTATATTCCAAAAAATTATGAACTTTATTTTTATCTCGAAAAGATCGGATTTATTTTAATATATAAGGAAGTTGTTATTGATCGAGCTGGAAAAATGAAGGGGAATTGTGATGCTGATCTTGTTTTGCGGACTGTTCAAGATTATTTTGAAGATAGCTTTTCGAAGGCAATTATCATATCGAGTGATGGTGATTTTTCGTGTCTTGTCCGCTTTTTAAAAGACCGCAGCGCATTTCAGGTCTTAATATCCCCGAATAGGAGCTGCTCTTATCTTCTCAAGAAGCTCAATATTCCGATTGATTATCTCGCCAATCATCCCAATCTTTTCTTTTAGAATCGCGGAAAGAGCCCCCGGGTAGGACAGAACCTATCAAGGGTCTCTTTCATAGTGACTGTATTTTATCATCCTGATAGGCCAAGAGTCAATAGTGATACCTCCGCTTACCTGCAATCATATAGGCGCGATATATCTGCTCGAGGAGGAATATCCGAACCATTTGGTGGGTGAAGGTCATCTTGGAGAGGGAGAGCCGGGCGTTGGCACGAGTAAGGATTGAAGGGTCGAGGCCCAGGGGGCCGCCGATGATGAGGGTGAGGTTAGGCGATTTGGTTGTCCACTGTGTGAGTTGCGTAGCAAATTCTTCGGAAGAGTAGGATTTTCCGTGTGAGTCGAGCGTGATGATGAAGTCGTCTTTGCTTAGGTGTTTGAGTATTTTTTCAGCCTCTTTGTGTTTGATATTTTCAGGAGAGTCATTTTCGGAGAGGGTTTCTTCTTTCAGTTCCATAATCTCAATCGTGACGAAGGGCAAGAGACGTTTGAGGTACTCCTGCTCAGCTTCGCGCCAGTAGGACTCTTTCAGCTTGCCGAGGGTGATGAGACGAATCGTCATGGGTGTGCTCGCAGTATAGCAAGCATTGCCAATATTTTCCTATCCTTACGGTTGAGGGAGGGAGGTAACTGACTTATGAAGCAGAATCTCAATTCCTGTTTTCTCGTTGCTGGTAAGTGCCTGGAGATAGTGAGGATCGGCTTTACCTGTATTGAGAATGTTTTGCACCCATCCGGCGTTGCTGCTGTTTAGAAGGTATGATGCTGCGGCGGTTCGATCTGCCTGTGCAAATGCGCTCGTATCAACCTGTCCTCCACCTCCTGTCCTTCCCGCATCGCCTGTGTTTCCATAACTTGATGATGATCCAGAACTTCCGCTATTGCCATACATACTTTGGAAATACTGCTGCCGTTGGGCTTCCGTCATGGATGACAAATCTGTCGTGCTTGAATTTTGCGTGGTAGGAGTTGTTGTCTTGGTTGAAGTTTGTGCCGGGGAAACTGTCGTTTTTGGTGTTGACGTTGAGGTTTTCGCAGGCTGTACGATAGCAGGTTTTACTTCTTCCAATGCTTTCAAGATATCTTCAATATCTTCGTCATCTTCGGAGTCGTCAGAAGAAGGCGCTACTATCGGCGCAGGTTTTCCCACTGTCTTGCTATTTTTTTCTGTCGTTGTCATCGTCGTCGGAGTTGGCGGAGCCGTCAGAGTCGTGAAGGCAGGGGCGCTGCTGAATGATGGTGTCGCCTTGAGAGGAGCCTGTATCGCTGTGCTCGTCGTATTTTTTGATGGGGAAGATACTTTTGAGGTTGATGGTGCTTCGATATTACCGCTTACCGGAGCCACAAATATGCTCTGTACTTGCTTCGTAGTTTCATCGCCCCAATCCTTGATTGCTCCACTGAGATCGTCAATATTGTTTGCTTTTATATCATCAATCAACTCTTTTCCTCTGCTTACTATCTCAATTATTTTTTTATCCTTTTTCCCGACCTTTTGAATTTGAGTGATAATTTTAGCCAAAGAATTCGCGCAATTTTTCATTTCTTTTTCGAGCTTTTTCTCTTCCGTCGATGATGCGATGCTTTCGTCAAAATCATCCTGCAATTTCGTCGCGGTCTTGCACTCTTTTGTCTCAGCCTTTTCGAGTGTTTTTAATAGTTTCTGAATGTTGGCAGGGATTTTTGCCGGTTTTATGGCACTGGACTTTTTGGCACTCGTACCGGTCAGGACCTGTTTACCTAAAATCGAAGCTTCCATATATGAGCTCGCGCTTACCCATACAACTACTGTCGCGAAACTTACCGCAAATGATACTAAAAAAATAGCGAGCAGTGATTTCGTGGAATGTTTTTTCATTGGTGATGTATGTTTATTTTATAATGTTATTTGTATATATTTTATACTGTTTTTGTCTTTTTGTCAATCTATGGGGGTTTTGGCATTGTTCGCCCTCCTCAGGTTGATTAAGATGGCGGCATGATTCCTCGAGGATTTATTATTCCGGAAGCTACAAAGAAGATGGTGGGTAGCTTTGATAAGATGGCGAAGCGTGATGGACTGTTGCCGATTAAGATTTCTGATTTTTATGCGAAAAAAGTTGAAGAAGAAGTTCGGGTAGTCGGAGGTGGCGTGGGTCCGTTGTATCGGTGTGTACTTCCTGGGACGGATCGATTTTCGAGTCGCGTTGCGGGCGAAGTTTCGGACTTCATCGGTGACAAGGTGAATATGCCGGAGGAATTGAAGGATGTACTTATTTGGAAGTACGATGATCGAGTATTATTTTTGCCAACGGATAATTGCGCATCGAACTGTCAGTACTGTTTTCGGACGGCGTATTTGAGCGATAGGCACGGGAGTAAGCCATTTACGCTGGAGGAAAAAGTTACGAAGTTGTTGGAATTTTTGCGTGAACACGCGCAAGTGGAAGAAGTGATTTTGTCGGGAGGGGATCCGATGGTGATGTCGCCACGCGATTTAGAAATGATTTTGAGGCGGTTGAAAGAAGAAGGTGGTGTTACAAATATTCGCATACACTCCCGTGTTTTGGTGTACTCACCGTTTGTATATACTGAGGCGTGCTGCAAGATGTTGGCAAAATATCGTGTGCGACTGGTGCATCACATTGCGCATCCGTATGAGATTTGTGATGTCGTGCGAGAGCATGTTTCGCGGCTACGTACGGCGGGTGTTCGACAGTATAATCAGTTTCCATTGTTACGACAGGTGAATGATCATGTGGATGTTTTGAAAAAATTATTGTTAGAATTAGATGAATTTGGCATACGAAATTTATCTATTTTCGCGCCCGACCCTGTGAATTTTTCTTCGCCGTTTCGAATTTCGCTAAAGCGTCAATTCGCTCTGATGGATGAGCTAAATTGGTCATCACCTGCATGGGTGCAGGCGACACGTTACGCGCTTGATAATCCCGCGGGCAAGGTGCGTAGAGAAGATTTTGTACGGTTTGAAAAAAATATGGATGGAGCGCAGGTTGGAATTTTCCATAGAAACGGAAAAGAAATTCGCTATCCTGATTTTCCGGAAGAATTGGATATTCCCGGGAAGAGAGAGGTGATGTTGTGGAAGGAATGAGTTTAGTCCATATACGCCGTGCCTCCGGGAAATTTACTGACTTTTACCCGATACCAAACCTCCTCGAGGTTCGTACGTTTGGCATTGAACATCGTCGTAAGTGTTCTTTTGGCAGTCGGATGACTTTCGAGGGAGTTGGGACAAAAAAGGAGCGATTCAATACATTTTCTTATCTCGGCCCCCAGAGCGGATATATTAGCTTTTTGGTTTATGGAAGCGTCTAGACCCTCTTTGATCGCGGCAGACAATGTATCGTATTGTGCAAGTTCGAGTTCGTCTTTCCCATCAAAAAGCGCGTGTAATTCCGGGTAGTCGGACATAAATAATTATATAAAAATATACATGTGACGGTCGGTATCGTGGGCTAATTTTTTTCCGGTGTCAATAACGTCATTTCGTTTCATGGTGAAAATGTGCTATACAGGGCTTATGAAAAAGACTGATTCTGTTTTGATTATCTACGAAGATGAGTATCTT
>CALREA010000010.1 GCA_943355055.1 Candidatus Peribacteria bacterium
AAAAAAATCAGCTGTTTGATATATGCCATTTTTATCGTATGATGCACAAATTTCCCCGGGGAAATTTTTAGCTTTAAAAATGATACTTTTTCGACATTAGTAGCACTAAGAGCCCATAGTCAGAAAAGTCAATGTTCTGATTTTTGAAAAACTGGGGTCTTTTTAGTACAAGTTGCAGCACAAGTAGCGGTAACATATGCATTGAGCGATGCACCACAAGAAAATCCCGCAACCATTCCCGAAAAAGTCTCCAGCCTCGAAATACTCGCAGCCGCAGGCCTCCCAACACCAAAACATCGTCTATACCTAGACGCAAGTTGCTTTGAGCCTGGTAACGAAAATAATCTCCTGGATAAGATAAGCGCATTTGCTGAAATACCGCGCATAATAGTTCGCTCAGCACACGAAATGGAAAGTAAATTCTCAGGTGGAGCATTTTGCAGTGAAGAAACAAATAATGTGCATTCATTCTATCCTGATAGTCGCATTCGAGCAGCCCGATCAATAATCATAGAAAAGAGCAAACCGGCAAATTCCCCTCGTGTTCGTCGCGATATCCATCAGCGCAATATTGAAAACTTCAACCCAGAAAACATGGGTGTATATCTTAACGAAGTCGTTCCTTCCATTAGACAAATCACGGTAGTGCCACTCGATAACGGACAAATAAGTTTACGTTATTTTAACAATGACGAAATCAGAATTGAGGATATTGATCCAAAGAATAACCCACCCAAGCATATTTACATTCTCGAACAAAGAGGCGCAAGAAAAATTCCACTTGTTGTCAATCGTCAAGCACTCATCGAAGACATCAAGAAGGCACAAGCATGTTTTGACACTCCACAAGAATTTGAAATTCAAATCATTCAAGACGGCAACACAGATATGGCGAAATGGGTATTTGTACAAGCAAAAAGCGTCACCGCCGAGAGTACGCAAAATGATACAATTCCGGAAAAAGAATATGATGAAGGTGCAAAATATTACCACCCAAACAGCGGAACGGAAGGAGATAGGTACAAAGTTCTACGCGCAAACAATAGAGATATCGTTCGACACACTTCAGCCATCACTATCGACGAAGCCGAGTGGATAAAGGAATGGATCGTAGAAAATATAAAAGGAGAAATGCAATTTGGCAGATTCTGTCCGAGCGATCGGACTAGATTTCCCGATGGTGTTTATAATATGAGTTCAATAAGCATATTTGATTTTCTCTACGCGGAGCCAGAGTGTGCAAAGGTAATAATGGATAAATATTCTGAACTTATCGAACTGGCAACAAAAACAGGTGCAGTAACAGTAATAAAAAAAACAACTCGGGTAACTGACAAGTATTGTCCCATCGTACATCATGATCCGAATAGCATGGAGTATAAAGATGAAATAAAGAAAACTATGCGATTGAGAGAAGAACTTCTTTCGCTAGCATCCGTAGTTTTTCAAGGAATGACCGAAGGCGATAACGACACATCTGCCGATCATCACACTGTATTCGGAGGAGGTAACATCGCCCAAATAACAATTCTTTATCAAGGAAACCTATCAATATCCAATATAGATGACTGGAAGAATATTAAGCGCATGAAAAAACTCAAAGATGGTGACTGCCTTACGGTCATGATCAAAAACGGAGTAGCGTCGCTCCATGTTCCGGAACTTGAAGAAGAAACAAAATAAGTCTAATCCCTGCTCAACTGTAACTTCGGAGGCAATTGGGCGTCATCAGAAACAACATTCTGATCGACGCTCTTTTCAATTTCTACAATCTTCTCATTAGAAACCGGAACAGCCACAGCCGCAACCTCAGCTACACTCTCCGTCTTCGTAGCAACACTCATTGGATTCTTCAACGCAACATACTGAACCTCCAAACTTGCTCTTCGAGCAGGAACATCACTCTCTACTGTCAGCTTTTTTGATACTTTTCCGGATACTAACGTATCCACATCCTTAATGCGCTGTTGATATTTCCCAAGTGCCTTCGCATACTCATCCCTCAACCCCTTATCCTGCAACACCTGTGCCTCCGCCAAAAACTGAGAAGCCTGGTCAAGAGCTACACTCAATTTCTGATCCTCGGGCGCCTGAACAAAATCTCGTTCCTCGAGGGCCACTTTCACATCGTATAAACTGGAATCCGGTTTCGCTGATAGTAATTTCGATCTCGCGGACTGCAGTACCGCTACAGACAACTTCTTAACATCATCACTTAAGATCCCATCGGCTTTCTTAGCGATAGTTTCAAGTTGGTCAAACGAGGCACGAACCTCATCGACCTTCACATTACCTTTTTCTAACACTTCATAAAATGACCTCTCGGCAATATTAAGTTCCAATTTGAATCGTTCATTGGAATCGAAAGCAAGGAGCAATGAAGCATTTTCCCGCAATACGCCGCTAGGTCCGGCCACCACTCCCTGATTCTGACTCTGAGCATCAGCAATAAGTTGCGCATCCTTTTGTAAATTAACACTCACCCACTCCTTCTCGGTACCTTTCAGCTGAATCAGCTCAATTCGGCTCTTCGAGGCACTTGACCCAACGGCGGCATTAGCTACGAGCTGGTAGCCCTTCACGACCGTCTTCATCTCAATCGACTTCTCCTCAGACTTCTGCGGGAGCGATACGTTCACAGCATTCTGAAAAACCTGCACTTGTGAAGCACCATTCTCAGAAGAAACACTGAACGTCGCTCGCTTGGAAGCTGAAGTAATGAGATCATTCGCCCTTACCCTAAAATCGGAATTTTTTACAAAATCAAACACGCTTGACCAAAGCATACCGCGCTCTAAATCCAACTCAACCAAATGATCAACTCCAAAATTTTCCGAACGCAAAGATTGAAAAGCCAGATCCGTATTCGCAAACAATCGAGTAAAGCTCTTATCAAAATATTTCACCTCCACGCGACCATCTTCACCCGTACGCAACTCATCCCCTTCCTTCAACTCAAATCCCTGCTGCGCCATCGAAGCCTGTCCGTCACGCACGATCTGTACATCACCGGAAACTTCATGGACAACCGTAAATTCACGAGCATAGGTGACAGGAACTCGGAGTACATACGCGAATAAACTGAGTGCCAAAACACCACCAACCGAGAAGCTCGCCGTAAGCTTCCTCATGAATCCCGCATTAAACCAAGAAGCAAAAATCGACCTCTCGGGTAAAGCATATAATTTCTCGCGAATAATCGCTCGTCGCACAGGATTCAATAGAACTTCTCGGGAAGCACTTCGGATCCATGAAGTAAGTCTATCAAGCAAGTACGATTCATCCTCGACATCCACCTCTCCCGGTACGGTATTCTGAATTCGCTGAAACATATGCGCCTTAATACGACTCTTCGCATCACGATCCATAGGAGAAAAATGCACGGTAGGTAGTTTTTTTAACTTCTCGCCAAGCATCACGAGTGCAGCCTCCATTTCGGCGCTCATCTCACTATCATCCGTATTGTTATAGTCAAAATTGTTCATAACTCACTACTTATAACGAAGGAAAGCCATTTATGTTACAACACCGAAGCGTAGCCGGGTCACCAGACCTGTCCCTTGGGGGGAAGGTGGGTTCTCGTTCCCGTTTCCTATCCGGACTCCGACCCCTGTTTCATCCCCATCTCCTCGAGTACCCCCTTCAAAGCCTTCAATGCCCTGAACTGCAAAATCCTCAAGCTCCCCTCGCTCTTATCCAACAAAGCTGAAATCTCCTTATTAGAAAGTTCATTGATGTACTTCAGCACCAAAACCTGTTGGTAATCATCTTTCAAGCCCTTCAGCGCCTTTTGAAGCAAATCACTCTCAATCCCCCGCTCCGTAACAATCTTGGGATGATACTCAGCCCGATACTCCTGATACTCCTCGGTAATCGCCTCAACGGTCTTACGAGAACGATAGTGATCGACCACCAAATTATGAGCAACACGGAACAACCACGAGGAAAAATTATCCTTGGTTTGCTTGTACCCAGCAATCTTCTCCCACGCTTTCACAAAAACCGTCTCCACTAAATCCTCAGCATCATCCGCATCTACCCGGAAATACACATAACGATAAATCGCATCCACATACTGTTCATACAGGGATGCAAAAGCGTCCTTGTCACCTTGCTTGGTCCGCTCAACAAGCTCCTGTACCTGTGTCTCGGTCATCATAAAAGAAGTATACGGGTTGAAACAGAAAACGTTGCAGACATGAGAATTTTATCTCATTATAAAGAACTCCAATGCCTTTTCAACCTCTTTCTTCGATCCGGCAAAAAACGGCGTTCTCTGGTCCAATTGCTCCAAAGGTTTATTCATAATTGAAATAACCCCATCGCTGGCCACTCCTCCCGCCTCGATGATAAGGAAACCCATCGGTCCGCACTCATAGAGCAGCCGCAATTTACCCCTCGCGGGACTATCTGCTGAATCGCCCCTCGCGGGACTACTTGCTAGATCGCCAAGCGGAACATCGACGTATCCAGGATAGGTAAATATTCCCTTACCTTTGACAAGAATATGATTAATATCCGGGACCATACCTCCCGAATAACGCAGGGTGTACTGATTATCAAGCCAGTAATCAACCAACGCTTTGTACTGAGGATTTTTCGCGCATGCTCGCAAATTGCCGGGCGCAAAATATTTCCCCTCTTCAGCAACCTGAATACTCTCTTTCTGTAGCTCAAATCCACCATCGGTCAATACATATTGATGCACCCCCTTTCCCTTGACGGTAATAAAAAGTGTCGTCCTCGGTCCATACACCGCTACCATCGCGCTATACATCTGACTTGGCTTTTTTCCAATAAATGAACCGCCGGGATAGATACCGATAATCGTTCCCACCGCGAAATTCACGTCAACTAATGATGATCCATCGAGCGGATCGAACGCTACGGAAAATTCCCCGTCGATATGCAAACGTCGTTCAATCTCCTCCTCTTCTGAAGCCGCAAAATCAACGCTCTTCACCCCTGACAACTGCTTCATCAAAATATCATTCGATGCCACGTCCAACTTCAACTGATCCTCTCCAAACACATTTTGGGTACCGGCATATCCGGACGTCCCGACATGCACAAGCTCCCGAATGTGAAATATTCCATCCGCGCACGCAAGCATGACCTCATACAAAGAATCACTTACTCCCAACGTTTTCAAATGTTCATCAAGTTGCATATATACAACAGTTTGTAATAAATTAATCCTGACTAACCGTCACCGCTCCCTCCCGGAAAAAATCCTGCTCCATCTCCGCCGAGTACTGACCCAGCGATGCGAGACTATTCATTTTGGCGCGGTGGAGAAATACGTTCTGTGCGACCTCCAGATTTTCAGATTTACCCATCCACGCCTTCGTCGCAGCATCCTGCAACGCCCGAGCAAAAGAAAACGAGAGCGGCCAAGAGAGATTCTTCTCCTGATTGATAGCATTCAAATTCTGCGTAGCCTCTATGTCGCCCTGTCCACCAGAGAGGAAGGCCTCACCCGCAAGTTCAAGTGGTAGCACTTTTTTAAACACTCGTAGTGTAGCTTCTGCAACCTGTTCTGGAGCCGCCTTCGCAGCAGAATCCTTACCCGGCAACACCATACTTGTCTTCAAAATAATGCCTTCCAAAGCAACTCCGGCACTTTTCAATTCTTCAAAAAGCGCTGTTAAAACTTTTTCACTCGCCGCATCGGCCTGCTCCAAAGTGTGATCCCCATCGAGAAGAATCTCTGGCTCCACCATAGGAACTAAGGAATTCTGCTGACAAACCAAAGCATAGGCCGCCAAGTCCTTCGCATTCTGGCGAATATTTTCTTCTGTTGGCATACCTTCGCCGATGGTAACCACCGAACGCCATTTGCAGAATTTCGCACCGAGAGCCACGTATTCTTTCAATCGGGCATCGAGCCCCTCTAATCCGGTAGTTAATTTTTCATTTCCTGATTCAATTAAACCCAAATCAACTTTGATTCCCGGCAATATTCCAGCAGCCTGCAAAATCTCTACAAATGTCTTCCCGGAAGAAGTCGTCTGACGAATTGTTTCATCATGAAGAATAACTCCACTAATATATTGACTCTCTCCAGGCGCCGTCAGGAGCATTTCTCGAAAAGCGCGTCGATTATCCTCGGTATTCTCTAATTCAATAGACGCAAAACGCTTCCCTACCGTTTTCATGCTCTCATCTGCCGCCAAAATTCCCTTACCCGGAGCCACCATTTGCTTAGCAATCTTGCTAAGTTCCGCAATAATTAATGAATCAATCATAAAGCTGAATTAGTAACGTTTATATTGCCACCAGCTTATCGGAAAGCGACTGAAAGTCAACGGAGACGTCTGCACGTGCACACAGATTCATGTAGTTTGAAAAATATGTCAATTGCCACAACCTAACGATTATTCGCAAAATATGTTATACTACCAAGATAATTTAAAGCTATGAATCCAAAACTCACACAAACCAAAACCACAACCGACTCAATCCAAGAGGCACTAAAAAGTGCTCTCATACTTCGTAATACGCCAAAGCCAAATGCAACTATCGATTCGATTGCAAACACTACACGATCACAAATCACAGCAAATCTCACAAATCAGCACGATATCATCAATACAAAAGCAACGCTACGCGCCATAGGAAAAATGTATCACTATCGACCAGCCTCTTCGGTATCCGAGAAAATTTCTCTTGATATAGATTGGGGAAAGATAGAAGGAGGACTGACTCCCTATTTTTTGAAACAATATGACTATTACGAAAAAGATTCACCAGGAATGACCAGTAGCAGCAAAAACAGTAAGATGCCATATTGGTTCTGGGAAATGTCATTCATCCAAGAAGAAATACCAAGAGTATCTCCGGAATTTGAAGGAGAAGCTATAGAATTCATCGCAACCAAAAGAATACATGAGTACAAAGATGGAAGCCCTGGAGATGACACGCTCCAACTGGGCCTAAAAAGAAGATGCTCAGAAATGTCGCTAATACCAAGTACGGATCACCAATATGTAGCAGATTTTAACTTTGTTCGCACGGAAAAAAACGGTTATGAAGAATGGGACATGGAACATCGCAGAACAAGTGAAATCTATCGAGATCAAGGAATTGCGTCTCACATGATCGGAATTACTGAGAGATATTTACAAGTACGCGCAAAGGAAAAACAACTTCCGCAAATTTTGACAGCCACGGTAGGTCAAGTCGACATCCTTATTTGGCTTCTAAACAATGGATTTACCGCAGCGACACCAGAAGACCAAGAAAACATTGAACGTGTTTTTCACGGCGATCCGAATCTCATCATCGTTTCTGGTGCAAGTGAAGAAGGAAAAAAATCAAGAAAATGGTACATCTTCGAACGGAAAAAATACTACGACGAAAACGGACGACAAAAACCAGGAATTTGGGCTCGTAAAAATTATAAAAAACCGATTCACTATCTAAAAAGCTCACTGCGAATTAAACTCAAGAAAGAGTTTAAACCATAGTTTTTATGAATTTCTTCTGACCTGAGTCTACCTCATCGCCACCTCATTATTCGTATGCAAATAGGTGACTTTTGTAGCAGGACGCATGTAGAGAATAACATCATTCGTCACAACAGCATGGAGAGACTGCGCATCGGCAATGGCCATGGTAACTTTTTCATTTTCGAGAACGAGAGCCTGGCGCTTGAACTGTAATTCGCGCATAACATAGCCCTGAGTAACCCCGCTTGTAGAAAAAATAAGGGTCATGACCGTACTAAATCCGACAACAAGGATTAACGTTACCAGGAAATACATCGGCTTAATATTGAGTTCTGCTCCGACGGCCTTCACCTCACGTGGCATGTCCTCACTAATACTCTTGAACGGATTTACAAAGAGAGAGGCAAATGATGGAAAAGCCAAAAGTGCAGCACCAACGCCACCCGCCAATGATGGCGTGCGAGAGTGAGCAGCTTCCTGATTCCGACCGACGCTACACTGAATAACCGGTGTAAAATTTCGGGAGGAAACATGTCGTCGATGTCGAGATGAGGAGAGTCCGAACATAGTGAGGTTAAAGAGAGAGGTAAAGAGAGGAAATCGATCAAAGCATTTTTACAATTTTTCAGCGACACGCATTTTAGCGCTCCTGCTGCGAGGATTTTCGCGAGTCTCTTCGTCGGTTGGCAATACGGGACTCTTAGTCAAGACCTCTAAAACCGGCTTCGTACGGCACTCGCAGCGCATAACTTCTGGAGGGCAGATACAGTCTTTGGTTTGAGATCTGAGAAAATGCTTCACAATGCGATCCTCAAGGGAGTGATAGCTGATAGCCACCAATCTTCCGCGAAGAGCGAGCAGGCTGACTGCCTGCGGTAAAACGTTTTCTAAGACATCAAGTTCATGATTAACAGCGATACGAAGCGCCTGGAAGGTCTTTGTAGCCGGGTGTGATTTTCCGTGTCTCAGTTGCGGAGGGTAGGCGTGGAAGACTAAATCTTCGAGCTGCTTGGTAGTAGTAATTCTCTCCTTCAGGCGACACTCCACAATCATGTGGGCAATCTTTCGGGACAACCTCTCTTCTCCAAACTCAAAGATAATATCCGCTAAATCTTTTTCGCTATAGGTGTTAACGATGTCCGCGGCAGTGAGATCAGATAACTCTCGGCTCATTCTCATATCGAGTGGGCCCTCCTGTTGAAAAGAAAAACCTCTCTCGGCACGAGTGAGATGGGGCAGTGCAAGTCCGAGATCAAATAAAATTCCATTCACTTCGGCAACTTTCAATTCTTTCATCTTTTCAGCCATATCAACAAAATTCGCGTGAATCAGGGTGACAGATTTGAGTCCATCCTTCCCAAATTTTTCTACGATTCGTTGCTTGGCTATCTCGAGGTGTTCCAGATCCTGATCAAAACTATACACATGACCTTTTGGGCCAACGGCCTCAATCATATCCATGGTATGACCACCCAGTCCGAGCGTACCATCTATGGCACGATCACCTTTTTGCAAATTCATAAATGCTTTTACCGATTGTCGAAGGACGGGCACATGCACAAATACTGACGAATCCGAACCTATCTGTTCAAAACTTGTATCCAATAGCGTATAACTTTTTTACTCTTAAATCTAAAGTAAGACAACTATAGTCATCCAAAGCCGGATAGTCAATTTATTCATCAATCCAAGTACACAAAAACTGTACATATAGAGCTACAAAATCCAGCTATGCTCAAGCCATAAACAAAAGAAGGTCATTATAAATAATGATGCACAACTTTTTAGTTATTGCATAACAAATGTATACAGTGGATATGAACGAATTTACGAAACACTAGCCACATACAATTATAAAACAAAATAGCAATATAACGAATTTCTCAAAGCTGTGCCCGGGCACACTTCAGCCGGGTCAGCAGCTCTAGCAAGAGTTTCCCTTGGGGGGAGACCTGTCCCTAGGGGGAGAAGCGTCCCTTGTGGGCGGATCAAGAAAATAATAGCGAAAAATGACAGAACATACTAAGATACAGCCATGATTATCATGGATATTCCAATTTCGCTCGAAGAGATTCAAAAAAATCACCGTCATTTTTATCAATCATTGGTCAAGGCGGTGGTTGATATTGAGCAAGAAACAATCGGACTCGATGGCGAAATGCATGCAGATATTGAAGAGGAAATGTTATCTCGCGGAAGTCTTCAAAACAATTTATGGGGACTAAACATTACGTTTGAAAATCCATATCAAATTCAATACACATCACTAATTAATATTCGACCTGGACAAGGAAATAAAAAAATGGAGATAGAAAGTCAGGAACTGAGAGAAAAAATCAGTGCCATAGTCAATAAATTAGTTATTCAATAAATATGTACCCACTCGTATTACACAAAACCATGACCGCAGAGCGATGGGGAAATTTTCCTCTCTATAAACGAATCTTAATGATCGGAAATGAAATACAGCGATTGCAAGATTTCGTAAAAATGAATTCACAGGAAAATGTTACAACAGAAACGTTGGAACGGGCTATGGAACTCACGGATTTAACTATTGAAACCACATCGGGAAACTTCAGGAAGGAGCTTCTCCGCTGGCGAGAAATGTTGAGTTTGGCATACCATGAGAAAGAATACCTTAAAAAAAATCAAAACTTTATAGCACAATTATTTCAAACTCTCATGTTCTTCACCCCCGAATCCGCGCTCGCCTACTAATGCAAAAACTCTGATAGCGCAATCGGCCCCTTCCGAATCATCTTCACCTCATCACCCATCACCTCCACAATCGTCGAGGGTTCAATTTCCGGAATTTGTCCCATGTCAATAATTGCATCCGGAACGGCTTCTCCGTGAATACCATCCGCGTCACGTCCAAGAAGAAATGTCTCAACATCATACGCCTGCGGCTCGCTCGTTCGATTGGCACTCGTGGTAATCAACGGTCCTCCAAACCCGGTCAATATCTGCTGAGTAATTTCATGATCAGGGTAGCGAATACCAACGGTTGTCACTCCCCTATTAATATGCGCAGGGAGTAACTCCTTGCGAGGAACAATGATCGTCAATGGCCCGGGCCAATATTTCTCCGCAAGCTGAAGGGCTTTTTCGCTAAAATCACCGTATTTTCGCGCCTCATCGAGCGATGAAACCATGATGGATACCGGTTTCGATTCAGGCATATCTTTCAATGAATACACCCTCTCGATAGCCTTTTCGGAGCGAATATCCGCCGCTAATCCATAGCACGTCTCGGTCGGATGGAGAACAACTCCCCCATTCCGCAAAGCTGAAACCGCCTTTAAAACAACATCGTCGTGCATTTGGCTTGCAGAATACTATTCCAATGCCATAGAATGCAACCTATTCATTTATTGAACGATATATGAGCCAACCAAACTCACCGACAACAAGCAAATCATGGACCGAAACGCTGAACGCCCTCACATCGCCACGCACGATGGATGATGTAATTGCCATGATTCCCGAAATTCACGAGGAAGTGAAAAAAATCGATCCGACAGGAACGATTGAAAAAATGCTCCTCATCGGCGTCGCGCTGAAAACTCCACTCACAGAAACAGAACAGAAAGACTATATCGAAGGACTAAAGGCCATTAATAACGCACTATCCAATACTCCACGCATGTCGAGGAAATTAAATTTCGTACTGGATACATATGCGACACACATACGAGCCATTATCGATAATAATACACTGCTTCTTGCAAAGCAAAAAACAAGAGAACGTGTAGGAACAATATAAAACACCATACCATGAACACATCGGAAAATAGCATAGCTAAACCAGCAATCAGTATTTCACCAGAGCTGAGAGAAGCGATTGAAATATTAAAAAAACCGGAATCTTTCAAAAAAGGAAACCGTCAAGTAGCCATGGCAAACATGGCCAAGGGTATCGCCCTCGTCGAAGCATTAGAGATAGCAGCTGATGACGACACTGTTTTTGCGGGAATTATAGAAACTCGAAACGCGGTATGGAAAGTTTATTTGCGGGAACTGTCAGATGCGAAAAGGGTAAAAGCAGCGGGAGATGAATTGTACAACCATATCGCCATGCTCGTCAGAACGCTCTCATCCTTCCAGCAGCCCACGAATTTAGATGAAGCAGTAAGCATTTTATGGAGATATACACAACGGGATCTCCCGAATTCGAGATCAGTAGATATGGACGGATCAAAAGCAGCTCTCGTACGACTCGGACGCGGGATGATGAAACTCGTAACAGAAGGAGGCTCTTTTACAGAAGAAGAGTGGATGAGCTGGCATGGGATGATTCGACTATGTTGCGAAATGGATCTATCAGAATGGAAAGCATTTAGGGACATGCAAAACAGCAGAGTAAAAAATGAGAGTGCGCATGATAAGCCGAGCGCATTGGAAACGAGCATGCGGATTATTATTGATGAGTGGGCAAAAAACTCACCTCGATTGACTCTATCCTGAAATGATTTAAACTTGGGGAGCTTTTCATATATCTCATTATATATACCCCATGGCAAAACTCCGCACCGCAATCAATGGTTTCGGTCGTATTGGACGACTCATCCTTCGCGCAAATTTATTAAAAAATCTCGTAGATATCGTAGCCATCAACGATCCGAATCCACCTTCATCACTCGCGTATCTGCTAAAATATGATACCACGCATGGGAAGTTGGATTTGGATATCACGTCCACCGATAAATCGATTATCGTAAACGGCGTGGAGATTCCATGCTCCATGGAAAAAGACCCAGCGAAACTCCCATGGGCAGCACTCAATGTCGACATGGTTTTCGAAGCAACCGGCGTATTCACCACGAAAGAAAGCGCATCTGGACACATCACCGCGGGAGCAAAACGCGTGATGATTACCGCGCCGGGCAAGGGCGTAGATGGAACATTCGTGTATGGAATCGATCATGAAAGTTTCGATCCTGCGAAACACATTGTCTTCTCCAATGCATCATGTACCACGAACTGTCTCGCCCCTCTGGCAAAAGTCCTCAATGATAATTTTGGCATCGTGAAGGGGCTAATAACGACGGTACATGCGTATACGAACGATCAACGCACGCTCGATCTAGCTCACAAGGACGCGCGCCGAGGGCGCGCGGCCGCCTCAAACATCATTCCCACAACCACTGGCGCAGCCGCAGCAATCGGTGAGGTACTTCCGGAGCTCAAGGGAAAACTGGACGGTCTCGCGCTGCGTGTACCCGTTATTGACGCTTCCATCGTAGACCTCGTATGTGAAGTTTCCAAACCAACAACGGTCGAGGAGATTAACGCGGCTTACAAAACCGCATCAGAAGGCGCTTTCAAGGGTCTCCTCGAATACTGCACCGATCCGATCGTTTCTTCAGATATTATTCATAATCCGGCATCTTGTGTTTTCGATGTTGAACTCACAACCGTCATTGGCGGCAACATGGTGAAAGTCATGGGCTGGTATGACAATGAGTGGGGATACTCAAACAGACTTCTTGATCTAGCGGGCTATATTAGCACGCGAGTGTAACGAGCGTTGTTTCCGTTTTCAAAACTTCACTATGCACTTCCCCTCACACAAAATCGCCGCGCACCACAAGCACGACAAAGGCCGTATCTTCGCCTGGATGGGGCTGATTTCCAGCACGGGGTATGCCAGCTTCCTGACGATGTTACCGATTATCATCGCAGAAAAGCTTCATAGTGATGTATACGTAGGATATTATTTTGCCATACTCGCCGTCATCTCACTCGCCGTTTCTCTTTTGAGTGGAAAAATTCTGAAACGCTTTTCAAAAATCACGCTCACCAAGACCATTCTCGCGGTTCTCGCCACCATTTTTTTCCTTCTCACCTTCACTACATCAATCTGGAATTTCGCCGCACTCGATATAGGACGAGTAATTCTTATCTCCCTTTTCTTCATAATTCTCGCAATCTTCGTACGCGATTTCGCTTCCGAAGAAGAAATGGCACTGGCGGAAGGTCGATTCTTTCTCTTTAGTAATATTGGCTGGGTGATCGGTCCTCTCACGGGAGGATTCATAGCAAAAACATACGGTCCGGAATCGGTATTCATATTCACAGCCGGCTGCTACATAGTGCTACTGGGACTCTTTCTCCAACAACACATTATCGCAAAACATCCAAACATTAAAAATACCACGTCAAAAATATCTACGACGACCAATGTCGGGTCAATATCGGAAAACATCAAAGAGTATTTCAAAAATAAAGATTTGGTTACCGCCTCAATCATTTCATTCGGCATGTATTTTTGGTGGTCCATTAGTGGCATATACATCCCAATCGCTCTGAAAAATCTCGGATTCGCACCCGATGTTATCGGCTTAATCTTCGCCCTCAACGTCATCCCGCTCATTCTTCTCGAATTTCATTCCTCCGATGGGGCGCGACAATACGGTATCAAAACGTACCTCGTCATGGGTTTCTCGATCCTCAGCCTCTGCCTCATACTATTCACGCTCGCCTCAATACCTATGCTGATTAAATTAATGATTGTTATCAATGTCGGCTCCGCCTTCATCGAACCCATTAAAGAAATTTTCTTCTTCAAAGTAGTAGCCCCCCGAGACGAAGAGCGATTTTACGGAATCTACAGCGCCTCCTATCCGATCGCCTACATCATAGCCCCCCTCTTCGGCTCTCTCATGCTTTTCAGCTTTGGAATCAATGGAATTTGGCTCGGAGCCGCAGTTGTGTTTATACTGATCACGCTCGTGGCACTCACGATTGATAGAAAATACTAATCTCTTTGTAACCTTTTGAGCCAATGGCCGACCTCGACCGACGCACCCAAGTTCTGAAAGCGATTGTGCAACACTTCGTCACGACCGCCGAACCGGTAGGCTCGAACACCATAATCGTAAGCTATAAATTCGAGGTATCACCGGCAACCATCCGTAACGAAATGGCCACATTGGAAAGAGAAGGACTCATCTTCCAACCTCACACGTCTTCGGGCCGAGTTCCCACGGAACTCGGCTATCGCAAGTTCGTCGAAGAAATCGCCGACTACGAGTCCGCCACTATAAAGGCACAGAAACTTCTGGAGACGGTATGGGCCGAGTACGCCGCGGAGAAGGCCAAAGAAAAAATCTACGACGCGGTAAATGTGTTAGCGCGCGCAACGAATAATGTGAGTTTCGCCACAATCCCGGGCAGCGCGCGGACATTCTTCCTCGGACTCTCGAATGTATTGAAACAACCGGAATTTCAACAAGATCCATTCCGAGCATCGCAAGTCGTGGAGATTCTCGAAAATGATGACAACTTCCTGAACACGATTTACCAACTCAGCATCGACGAAGAACCACAGATTTACATCGGCCAGGAAAATATTATTCCTCAAATTCAATCTTGCTCAATCGTCATCTGTAAGTATAGCATCGGCGATTACGAAGGTCTGCTCGGCATTCTCGGCCCCACCCGTATGGACTACGCTTTCCACGTTGCCATGCTTCAAGAAATCAAAAAACTTTTATAACAGGAATTTTCTAACCTAAAAAAATAATGTCTGACGACACCACTCCACCAATCAATCCAGCACAGCCCATTCCAACTGAAAGTCCAACACCCGATTCTACCGTTCCCGACTCCGATATTGAATTACTCAAGTCCCAATTGGATCAGATGACCGAGACCTGCAAACGGACCCTTGCTGACTTTTCCAATTATAAACGATTTGTCGAAGAACAGCGCAAGCAGGCAGCATGGTTCGGAACCAGCGGAATGATCAGCGAAATTCTCCCTATCGTCGACAACTTCGAACGCGCCCTCACTCACATGAGCGATCTCGACGCCGCGCACCGCGAAGGCATCGATGCTATCTACCGCCAACTCGCCGCCCTCCTCGAAAAACATAACGTGAAAAAAATCGAAACCATCGGTAAGCCCTTCAACCCGCTCTTTCACGAGGTCCTCTCTCAGGGACCCGGTCCTCTCGACACCATCGTCGAAGAGTTCGAAAAAGGCTACATCATCGGCGAACAGGTTCTCAAGCCAGCCAAAGTAATCGTGGGAAACGGTCAGCCGCTAGCTCCTCCTGCGACCTAAAAGCTTTGCTCACAGGGCTCATGGTTTAATTGAACTTATTTGAGGGGTGGTGGGATGATATCAAATTTCAATTAAGCCAAATAGCAACAATATGGAACTGACAAGAATCGTTCACTCACCCCTATGGAGCACCGACGAACACCGTATAGACGAAGTTCGGGAACATCTGGAGTTTGATGTAATAATAGACCTTGTACGACAATCGGGAATTTTCGCGGAAATCGAGATATCCTCAAGAGAAGGAGCTCGATGGATTCGTGTGCATCAAAAAGATGTAAATGAAGCTAAAGCAATAATTCACAAAGCTGATGACGACGGAACGTTGCTGGATATGGCAAATGACCGGGTAGATTGGTGGTAAATATACATTTGACATCAATTGGAAACCGGCGTAAAACGGCTACGCTTAAACGTAACCAATCGAAAATATGCAAAGCAATACAGCAAATGGCTATCCATGGGAGATAGACGACCTAGAAGTAAATAAATCCGGACGTTATCATTCTGACTACAAAATGGGAAAAACCCTTGGCGGACCTCGCACTGAAGGTGATTATGATATGGAGGGTCCATTTACAAAATTTGTTCCTCAAGAATTTACACCTCCCAATAATACAGCGGAAACGAGTCTAGGAATTATAAGGGCGACGGGGGTCAATACTCGTCACGGAATTACGCGAGCAATGACGGTACAAAATGCCGCATAAACAACGAAAATAAAGCTAAATTTCACCCTTGACGACCCTTCATTAGCACTCTATAATCTTGAGTGCTAATTTAAAATTAGCCTTAATGTATCAATTTTAAACCCAACCATCGTATGTCACGAATCATTGGAATCGATCTCGGAACCACCAACTCTTGCGTCTCAGTCATGCAAGGTCAGGAGCCAACAGTAGTCCCAAATACCGAGGGCATGCGAACCACTCCCTCAATCGTCGCGATCGGCAAGGACGGCCAACGTATGGTCGGAATCCTCGCCAAGCGTCAGATCGTTATGAATCCGGAAAACACAATTTACTCCGCCAAGCGTCTCATTGGTCGTATGTACGACGAAATTAAGCCGCTGATCAGCAAGCTTTCATTCAAGGTAGTAAAGGGAAAAGATGGCGAACCGGAAATCGTTCTCGACGGAAAAGATCGCAAGCCACCGGAAATCTCCGCTATGGTACTCGCAAAATTGAAGGCCGATGCCGAGGCCTTCCTCGGTGAACCGGTCACTGAAGCCGTTATTACGGTGCCTGCTTACTTCAACGACTCTCAGCGTCAGGCAACAAAAGACGCAGGAAAGATCGCCGGTCTGGATGTGAAGCGTATCATCAATGAGCCGACTGCTGCGGCTCTGGCCTACGGCCTGGACAAGAAAAACAAAGCCTCCAAGGTCGTCGTATACGATTTGGGTGGTGGAACATTCGATGTGTCTATTCTCGATCTTGGCGATGGTGTCTTCGAGGTAATGTCCACAAACGGTGACACGCAACTGGGTGGTGATGACTTCGATAACGCGATCGTTACGTACATTCTCGATGAATTCAAGAAGAGCGAGGGTATTGATCTTTCCAATGACAAACTCTCCCTCCAGCGCATACGTGACGAAGCGGAAAAAGCCAAGTGCGAACTTTCTACGCTCCAGGAGCGAGAAATCAACCTTCCGTATATCACATCAACATCTGCCGGCCCGAAACATCTCCAGATCAAACTCACCCGCGCCAAGCTCGAATCTCTCGTTGCCGACCTAATCCAACGCACCGAAGGCCCTTGTAAAAAAGCAATCGAGGATGCCAAGATAAAACTCTCCGAGATCGACGAGATTATTCTCGTAGGTGGTCAGACGCGTATGCCGGCTGTTCAGGAAATGGTGAAGAAAATATTCGGCAAAGAGCCACACAAAGGGATTAACCCGGACGAGGTCGTCGCCATCGGTGCGGCCATCCAGGGCGGTGTCCTCATGGGCGATGTGAAAGATATTCTCCTTCTCGACGTTACTCCCCTCTCTCTCGGTCTCGAGACGCTCGGCGGTGTCATGACCAAACTCATCGAACGCAACACGACCGTTCCAACATCCAAGTCTCAAACATTCTCAACCGCCGCCGACAACCAGACCTCCGTTGAAGTCCACGTCCTCCAGGGCGAACGACCAATGGCCTCTGATAACAAATCCCTCGGCAAATTTCACCTCGATGGCATCCCACCAGCTCCCCGTGGCGTCCCGCAAGTCGAGGTCACCTTCGACATCGACGCCAATGGCATTCTTCACGTAAAAGCCCTTGAAAAAGCCACCAACAAAGAACAAAAGATCACTATCTCCGGCACCTCCAACATGTCCGAGGCCGAGATTGAAAAGATGCGCAAAGAAGCCGAACAGTACGCCGAAGAAGACAAGAAGCGTCTGGAACAAATCGAACTCCGCAACAAAAGCGAGGGACTCGTCCTTCAATCTGAAAAAACCTTGAAAGAAGTCGGCGACAAAGTGGGTGACGATATCAAGAAGCCGATTGTTGAAAAGATCGACGAACTCAAGAAGGTGCTTGAGAATAAGGATTCTCCAATGGAGACGCTGAAGGTCGCCTATGATTCGCTGTCGGAGGAATTACAGAAGGTCGGAAGTGAGTTGTATAAGCATGTGGGGCAGGATCAGGCGGCTGCGGGCACTGGAGCTGAAGGTGGTGCAGACACGTCAGCCGACGAGGACGGCGTGAAAGTAAAAGATAATAACAAGAAAGATGATGCGGTTGAGGGGGAGGTGATTTCAGATGAGGACAAAAAAGAGTAATTCAATAATTTAATATTTATGACAGACACATTCGTCACATTACTGAATTTCAAGTGCAACAGCTGTAGCTGTACGATAGGCCAATTTATTCACAAAAAAGAGGAGAAGGAAGAAAAAATTAAGTGCCCTAACTGTAAATCGGATGACTGCGCATACAACACATATCTCCAATAGAATGGCGACCTACATATCAATTTTTGGCCTGGTATTAAATTTCATCGGATCCCTTATGATTACGTTCTCGGCGATAGAAAATCCAAGCGGAGTACATAGCCTAATCAATGGAAAGAAAATTTTTTTAGCATCTCTAGACCCTAAAATTTTGAAAATTGGAATTGGAACACTCTCGATCGGATTTTTAGTCCAGTTAATAGCATACCTTGTATGATACATGGAGACCTCCGATCAATTCATCGCCAGAAAAGACGCGCAATTTAAAAAAACAGCCCTAAAACCACTAAAGGACGTTACTAGGAAAGGCACTCACGAATTTAAACGTGAAGCATGGACATTCATGGTTCAGTATAATATCAAAACGAAAGTTTTTAGTATTGAACGTCTCAGAAGAGTCGCAATCAACGGAGAAACGATGCACCGAGAACTAAAAATTGGCGACATTGAATATCGAATTGGATATTGGATTGTAGGACAAATTGGCCGGGCCAAAGACAGGTGGACGTGGGGGCAGTTTTGCTAGACGATACCGGCGGAAGATGTGGGGAGGTTGATGGAGAAGGCGAGGGGGGAAGGGACGGTGATTGATATATAATCCGCCAGAATAGTTAGGCGAACACAAGTGAGATTGTGTAGATTTTATTGACGGTGAGTAAATATTCACCTATTCTGACGGTACTATTTAATAATCAAAAAAATATGGAACCAACGAAAATTGCATTATTTAATGGCAAGCAGATACGAAAAGCGCTACACGATAACGAGTGGTGGTTTTCGGTAGTGGACATTGTTAGCGCACTTACTAAGAGCGAAAATCCAAATGATTATTGGTTCAAAATGAAAATTCGAGTAAAAAGTGAGGATGGTTTTGAAGTATCGACAATTTGTCGACAGTTGAAATTACTAGCTCCTGATAACAAAATGCGCGAAACCGACTGTGCCAACACCGAAGGAGTATTTCGCATAATTCAATCCATCCCCTCTCCAAAGGCCGAACCGTTCAAGCGATGGCTGGCAAAGGTGGGGTATGAGCGAGTACAGGAGATAGAGGATCCGGAACTGGCAAGCAAGCGAACGAGGGCCATCTATAAGGCAAAGGGATACAGTGATGGATGGATCGAAAAGCGCATGCGGGGAATTGTCATTCGCGAAGAACTGACCGACGAGTGGAAGAATCGTGGGGCAAAATTCGGTCAAGACTATGAGATTTTGACGGCGGAAATTTCAAAAGCCACATTTGGGGTTACCCCTAGGGAATACAGGGAACTCAAAAGTCTCAAGCGGGAGAATCTACGTGATCACATGAACGATCTCGAACTTATTTTTAATATGCTTGGCGAACGAGCCACCACGGAAATTCATCGCACGGAAGACTCCAAAGGCATTCAAAAGCTCAAAAGCGATGCAAAAGCCGGAGGAGATATTGCCGGTAGCGCACGAGAAAAACTCGAAGAGCGACTAGGAAGATCCATCGTGACAAAAAGAAATTTTCTGAAAAACAAAGCTGGAATATAATAACCATTGTCGTTATTAACGGACCCCGCTAATATGTATCCACATGTCTCACAAAATCAAACCAATTCATCCCGGAGAAATTCTGCTCGAAGAATTCCTCAAGCCCTTGAAGATCAGCCAATATCGATTGGCGATCGATGTTCACGTACCACCACGACGCATCAATGAAATTATTCATGGCGAACGGGGAATTTCGGCGAACACCGCACTGCGACTAGCGAAATACTTCGGCAATGCAGCAGAATTCTGGCTCAATCTTCAGATTCGATATGAATTACTTACTGAAGAACAAACTATGGAAAGCGAATTAAAAAATAACGTATTGGTACTGCAAAGCTGATGAATATTTTTCTGAACTTTAAATAAACGTTCATGCTCACCACCACCGAATCACAACGTCAAATACCCCTCATGTCCGCCATTCGCGAAGACTTCTATAAATTGCTCGAGCAAGATCACGGGTACGTCAGGACGGCAAAATCACGCATACCGAGGATCGGGAAATGGCAAATCATGACAAAAGACAATGTCGAAATTTCAGCGGAAGATGTTTCCTACAAAACGGCTCTGAGAGCCATTGCCATCACCGGTGACAAAAACGCAGACGTGCATAGATTGGCACACGATTACGCGAAAATACAGATATACATTGACGTTCCGGTAGAGAGAAAAGCGGATAGATTCTTCACCGTCCATCATAGCCGACAATACCAATATCTGCGTCAGCAGGCGAATATAGTACTCCAAACTCGGGAAGATATTCATAAAAGGCTACAAGAGATTCTCCAGCTCGCAAAATGGGGAGCAGGTCTTCTCGGTATCTCCAAAGAATCAATGCATGATTACGTTCAATAATCGAAAAACGATAATCAAGAAAATCACACATCAACTTGCAAAAAAGCCTCAAAATCCCCTACACTAGGCACGGTTCAGCTCCATATTGTAACACCCATCCCATGCTCGACATCAAATTTATCCGTGAAAATCTCGAAATCGTACGAAAAGCCGCGCGCGTAAAACGAGTAACGGTAGACCTGGATCAACTCATTACGCTCGATGATCGACGACGTGAACTTCTTCAGAAGGTAGAGGCGATTCGAGGGGAGAAGAATAAAGCCTCGGAAAGCATTCCAAAAATGAAGGGTGAAGAAAAACAGGCACTTCTCGACAAAATGAAGTCATACTCCGCTGAAGAAAAAACACTCGATGAAGATTTGAAAGACGTAGAAAGAGAATTATTGAAACTCATGTTATTGGTTCCAGCAGTACCATCTAGCGAAGCGCCAGAAGGCAAAGACGACAGCGAAAACGTCGAGCTCTACAAGGTCGGAACGCCACCAACGTTCGACGGTTTCACTCCGAAAGACCACGTCACCCTCGGCGAGGAACTCGACCTGATAGACATTCCGCGCGGCACCAAAATCGCCGGAGCACGCAGCTACTTCCTGAAAGGCGACGCACTCCTCCTGGAAAACGCCGTCATGCGCTTCACGATCGACTTACTCATAAGCAAAGGATTCACTCCATTTTCCGTGCCACTCATGGTAAACAACGACGCGATGACCGGAACCGGATACTTCCCGGGTGGCGAAGAATCCGCCTACAAACTCGAACGTGACGACCTCAATCTCATCGGTACCTCCGAAGTCTCCGTGACCTCATACCACCGTGATGAAATTCTCACCGAAGAAGAACTCCCAAAACTCTATGCCGGATATTCTTCTTGTTTCCGTCGAGAAGCCGGAACCTATGGCAAAGACACCCGAGGTCTCTATCGCGTGCATCAGTTCCAAAAAGTGGAACAGGTGGTCGTATGCAAAAACTCCGAAGAAGAATCGCAAAAGATGTTCGACCTCCTCTTGAACAACGCCAAAGAAGTCCTGGAAAAGCTCGGACTCGCCTATCGCGTGGTGGCCGTCTGCACGGGCGATATGGGCCAAGGTCAGGTTTACAAAAACGATATTGAAACCTGGATGCCATCAAGAAACGGCTACGGGGAAACCCACTCCTGTTCGATGTTCTTCGACTTCCAGGCTCGCCGCCTCAATCTCCGCTACAAGGATGCTCAGGGAAAAAATCACTTCTGCTACACCCTCAACAACACCGCCATCGCCTCCCCGCGCGTCCTCATCCCCCTTCTTGAGTGCTATCAAAACCAAGACGGCTCGATCACCATTCCGGAGGTACTTAGGCCATATATGAACGGTCGCAGCAAGATAGAAAAACGAAACAAAAATTGACATATGGTGGCATATCGTTTAAAACGAGAGCCACTATAATATCAACTCATGAAACCTTCAGCTTCGCCTGAATCACCAAGTCGCATAACCCCGGAACTAAAAAAAGGAATTATAGGCATAGCGCTCACTATTGGAGCCGCTATCGGATTTATGGAGCTCAAGGAAAAAGATCCGGAAAACGAGATCATCCTAGGCATTGAAAGCGTAAGAGACGCCGTCAAAGATGCTATTGCAGGGAAAAACGTGGAAGCAGAAAGGAAAATTGAAGAAGCTACCATTCGTTGGAACGTACTCGCGTATCGATCAGAACCTGACTTCGAAAAAGGAGGAAAAATCGGAACATTTAAAAAAGGTACAAAACTACACATCATAGAAAAAAGGGGCTGGTGGTTAAAAGTAAAAAAACCGGAATCTGAAAATGAAACCGTGTGGATTTGGAGCGGCTATTTGAAAAAAGAAGAAGAAATCAAAGCAGGAAAAAGTGTAGCGATCACCTACGGCGAAAAAGCACGTGGCATTGCGCAAATTGAAACAATACAACGATCGGCAGCCGACGAACACTTCGATTTCAGCATGGAAGAAGAAGCGCGAATTCGAGCATACGCCGACGAGAGAAAAACATTTAAACATGGAATAGACAGTATTAATCGAACCTTCGATCATCGGCTCATAGATCATGAAATTCTTTTAGCCAACATTATGCAAAAAGAAGGAAGTACATCCAGCCCGGGAATAGTGGATCTCAGGAAAATTCTATTTCCGCACGCTGAAATTAAACCGATATTCATCGACATCGGCCCAGGTCTTGCAAATCCAGAAGCCGCAAAAGGAGGCAAAGGGAAGCCAGGAATCACGCTTCAGGAAATTGCAGCTAAATTCCCTGACATGCCATCGATCGGGATAGATCTGCCGTACCAAATAAATGCCTTTTTCGGGAATAAACCAGAATATCTAATTGATGAAGATAAACAACAAGAATTCCTCAATCGAAATAACATTCATTTAATTTCCGGAAATGGCCTATCTCGCCTCTCAAATCTATGGAAAAATGAAAACAATAACCCAGTTCCAAATAAAAAACGACCGGAAATCACCGCACAATCAACACCAATTATCCGAAGCGCGAACGCATTGGATCTCTATGTCAGCAACCGGGCAGCAAAAGTAGCACTCTCAAAAATTGCGGAAGATTACAAATCAAATGCCATTATGTTGCTCTACAATAGAGAAATCATGGTAAAACCAGCACAGTCAACACAATGGACTATAGTTGGACAAACATCCGGAAGAGGATTTCAACATTTTTCACGATCACTCGATCTTCAAAAAGGTGAATTGCCCTACAGACTCGATGCGGGAAAATTAAACAAAATGACAGAAGTATACGCAAGAACCTACGGAAAATCATCGGAAAAACTCCTGGAAAATACACCTGGCGGTGGAAGTATAACATCTCACGGGGCATCACTCGGGTTACAAGAATAAGTGAATCTACTGCTTAACGAAACAGCCCCATGATTTGTTGAACAGATGCCCCTGCCACAGGATGGACCACGAGGGATTTCATCTTCTTCATATTGGAATACGGAGTTCGAGTTTCGAAAGTCCGATTCGATAATGCCTCAACCACGCCGACAATATTTCCATGCATATCGGCAACCGTTCCACCGAGGAACCCTGAATCCGCCTGAACACCGAGGGCAAATCGACCATCCGCAAATTTCTCAAGAACCAGACCACCATCTCTCGTTCTCGCCTCCTTACCATGAGGATTTCCGCAAACAAACAACGACTGACCAAGTTCAACAGAAACGTGAGGAGAAAAGGCAAGGCCGGTCTTCGCGGGAAAAAGTGCAACATCCGAAGTAACCAGTGCCAATGACTTTGCAGCATTCAAGCGAATATTCAAAGGGGCATTCGTTCCCGCAATCCATTTTGACTTCTGAGCCTTATACGCCTCGCCACCTCGCATCAATTTCAAAGTATTAACCGGCTGCACAAAACTCGCGGGGATTATAACGCTTTTCTCATTGATCACCAATCCTGCTACCCGACCATGATTCGTTTCAATAATTGCCGTACCGGCAACCAGATCATGATGTATACCTTTCTCCCAATCCACATGATCTAACACCTGTCGTAACGAAGAAAGCACGGCAATATTAGGATCAGCAAGAGGTTTTTGAGGCTCTTGCAGTTTCTGAGGGTCGTTATGGACCGGAACACTCACAACAGCATGAACCTTACCAGATATCTCATGCTGAACAACGGGCGGAGAAACAGGCGACACCTCCACGACATTCCTTTTTTCTTCTTGGATAGCAACACCTACTTGCTGCAAAGCATCAAGCACCATAACGCTTCCCTTAACTACCGCGCTTGCCTGCTCCACAAACTCCCGAACGTCTTCATCCTCCGGGGGTATATTTTCAACGGCTACCTCGGGTGCCGAGACGAACGTTGGAGAGGATTTTCGAGGTACATTATCATCAACCAATCTCGCCAACTCCTGAGAATGGTTTCCCATTTCTCGCTTACTAACAATTACATCAAGTATTTTATTTGCCCCAAGCGCCACCACGACAAGAGATGCGATGGCTCCGGCAACAAAAGTTATCTCCGAAGAGGCCGTTCGTTTCACCGGCTTACCCCCCCCCTCCATTTCGATACTGCATATCGTCAGGATGTCCCGCCAATAAACCACGAGGTTTCACTCCTCTGTATTGAGGGTGAAAATAATCACTCTGGGGTCTTCTTTTGCGCTGAGGATTATGCGATTCTCCGGCCTGAGAAGAGTCAGTATGCACGTGAGGCTCTGAATCTCTTCTACCCTTATGTTTAGACATATAATACCATAAAATAATTCGAACAGACACTAAAGATGTTTTAGTATTAAGTCAAAGTCAGTTTGACAACAGCATCGATATTAAAATGCAAAGATGAATTCTTTCTTGATTTCATCCACAGATACGCCGAGCGGACGAACAAGGAGCGCCTTGGCATGAACTTCCCTTTCACCGTTATGCGGCGTCCGAAACGTATAATCATCACGAGTAACTCCGCTAACAATCCCGACAATTTTTCCTTCCATATTGGAAATAGGACTACCGATATAACCCTCAGATCCTTCAACGCCTAATACGAAAGACTCTTCGTCAATAATCTCAATAATCACGCCGCCATCACGATATCGTGGCTCCCGACCGGCAGGATTTCCACACACGAGAAGCGACATATTCAAACGAATTTCCGGTTTGAGAAGAAGAGGAAGTGAAAATTGCTCACCTGGAAAACTAGGAGCATTATGACCAAATACCGGAGAATCAAAAGTAAGTACAGCGAATTGCCGATATTTATTATAAGAGATTTTGAATGAGCCGCCAAAATCCTTCATTCGTTGCATGTGATATGCCTCACCAAATCTCATCGCGCGAAGATCATCATTTTTTTCAACAATATCCACCGCGGTAATAATTCGAGAAGAATCCAGAATCATCCCGGTCCGAAACCCTGATTTTGTATCAAGAATAGCGGTACCAGCGACAAGTTCCCGATGAATCCCCTGCTTCCAGTCAACATGGGAAAGAATTTCATTGAGAGCACGAAGAGATTGAAGAGAGCTCTCGGCATCAAGATGTTCAGCATCATTCTGCGCAGTCACGGCCTGAATTTCGACCACAACATCATCTCGTATTTCCTGTTGAACAACATCAGGCCAAATATTTGCCTGTGCTACATCGGAAGTAACATTCACATCCGGAGAAAGTACATGCGACTTCTCGTAAGTATCGGAAATAGTTGGCTTATGCATGCCATCACGAAAGACAAACTTACCAACACCAATAGCCACACCGGCACAAAAAACCACCATGATTCCCGCTCGCGCATTATGAATGATGAAATTCAAAAAAACATTTTTTCCTGAGTATGGTGTACTGATGGCATCATCATGCTCACGATCGCTGCTTACCGTAGAAGCATGCCTCATATCATCATGATGAACCTCCGGATGAGCATCCGGATGGGCATCATACCATGCACTCAAATTGGCCACAGGCTGTTGCTGAGGCGGGGTTTGTGTCACATTGAGCAAAAGATTGGGCTCAGCACTAATCTCTTCTAAAATTTCAACAGCTGTCGTCATGGTAGGATGAAGGGGGCCGACCTTAAAATCAGGATTGTAGGAAAACGAAGGAATCACGCCTGAAACAGGCTTATCAGAGATAGCCTGAGCAGGTTCCGTACTGGCTGCCACAGGAATATCATCGTGATAGTCTTCATCCGGAACATACCTATCAGGAAGTGTACGTATTACATCAAGAAATTCATCACCATCATCGGTACCGTCCGTCCAATTATCGTTAGGCTGATCATTCGTTCGCTGTGTCATAAGACTAAGTTTAGTAATATTTTTAGGTGCAAGCGTAGTGCGAATTATTTATTCTGTCAAAGAAAAATAATAATTCTCTTGACGAAAGGGATTTTCTGAATACAATAAAACACGCTATCATGCCCATTTTGATGTGTTGTGAGAGATAGCAAAGCTGTTTCGAAAATCTCTTACTATTTCATCTATGGCAAAAAAGGACAAAAAAGCCTTGAATAAGGGCCGAATAAGCAAGTCTGTACCGAAAGCAGTGGCAAAGTCGAAGCATGCTCCAAGTAAAGCTGTTTCTAAAAGTACCCCTAAAAAGGCAACGGTTCCGACGAAGAAGGCAAAAGCTCCGGTTAAAGCGGTGTCAAAACCAAAAATCACCCCTAAGGCCGTCCAAAAAGCAGCTCCCGCAGCAAAATCAAGCAAAGCTCCTGCCGCAGCAACAAAAGCCATTTCTACCACAAAATACGCTTCAAACCACGAGATTATCAAGCCTTCCAATTTGAATTGCGATATTAGCGACATTCAGAACGAAAAGCTCAGAAACTACTATTCACATCGCATCGATGCGAAGGTTCCATTGCCTAATTTGATCGAAATTCAGCTCGACTCCTATAAGTGGTTTCTCGAAGAAGGAATTCGTGAGCTCCTCGACGAAATCAACCCAATCAGCGACTTCTCCGGCAAAAAGCTCGAGATGCACTTTCTCGATCATACGCTTGGCGAAATCAAGTACGATGCCGAGACGGCACGAGCCAAGAACATTACGTACGAAGCACCACTCAAAGTTCACGTTCAGCTCATCAACAAAGTCACCGGTGAAATCAAGGAACAGGACGTGTTCCTCGGATCTATTCCACTTATGACGAATCGAGGTACGTTCATTATCAATGGTATCGAACGTGTCGTTGTTTCGCAGTTAGTACGTTCTCCTGGTGTATTTTTCTCAAAAAATGCAGCCGCTCCACAATTCCACAACGCAAAAATTATTCCAAAACGCGGTGCATGGCTAGAAGTTGAAACTGACAAAAAAGGTGTTATTACCGTCAAAATCGACCGTAAGAGGAAAATTCATATCACCTCCCTTCTCCGAGTATTCGGATACGAGACAGACAAACAAATGAAGGAAATTTTCAAGGATATTATCACCGGACCGGAAAATGATTTCATCACGATGACCCTTGAAAAAGATACTTCCAAGACCGTCGATGAGGCGTACCAGAATATTTACAAGAAGCTCCGACCTGGCGATCTCGCTACACCGGAAAATGCAAAGGCGCTGATTCAGTCCATGTTCTTTGATTACAAGAAATACGACATGGGTCCGGTAGCACGCTACAAACTCAACCGACGTTTCGGCATTGAAGTTCCAAACCAGAAAGAATATCACACCTTCCAGGTAAAAGACCTGATTGAGATTCTCAAATATTTGATCCGTCTCAACAAAGGAGAGCTTTCACCGGATGATATCGATCACTTGAGCAATCGACGTGTTCGTGCCGTTGGTGAGTTGGTTCAGAACAAATTCCGAGTTGGTTTACTTCGAACAGAACGTATCGCCAAAGATCGTATGACGGTTATGGATCTCGAGACCGTCACTCCAACACAGTTGATCAACTCTCGTCCAATTACCGCAGCGCTTAGGGAATTTTACGCATCTTCACAGTTATCACAATTCATGGATCAGACGAATCCACTCGCAGAGCTCGCTCATAAGCGACGTCTGTCTGCCATGGGTCCAGGAGGTCTCTCACGTGAACGCGCATCGTTCGATGTACGTGATGTGCACACATCTCACTATGGTCGTATCTGTCCTATCGCAACTCCTGAAGGTCCGAATATCGGTCTCGTCGTCCACTTGGCTACCTACGCAAAAGTAAACAAGTACGGCTTCATCGAAGCTCCATACCGTAAGGTTGCACACAGCGTCTTGAACAAGGCAAAACTACTCGTCGGCCGTATGACTTCCGAGGAGGTAGTTAATCCAAAAAACAAGAGTACAATCGCAAAAAAAGATGTACGAATTGACGAAGCATTAGCCAAAAAAATCGAGGCAATTTCAGAACTCCACGAAATTCCTGTTCACACCTTCGTCACGGACGAGATGAGCTACTTCGATGCCGATGGTGAGAAACTTCTCGTAATCGCTCAGGCCAACTCAGAACTCAATGATATGGAAGAGTTTGTCGCGCCTCGTGTACCGGCTAGACGCGACTTCGAAGCGGGCATGGAACACGTCAAAGACCTTACGCATATCGACGTTTCCCCTAAGGAAATTATTTCAGAAACTACAGCGCTTATTCCCTTCTTGGAACACGATGATAATACTCGTGCTTCGATGGGATCGAACATGCAACGTCAGGCTGTTTCGCTCGTTTCACCTGAAGCTCCATACGTTGGAACAGGTATCGAGGAGATCGCAGCAAAGAGTTCAGGTCAGGTAATTATGGCTGAAGGAAGCGGAATTGTCTCATATATCGACGCCAACGAAATTACTATTATTTATGATAGCGGTAGAAAAGCAACCTACGTATTACAAGTGTACGAACGATCAAATCAGGCTACATGTATTCACCAGCGCGCACGAGTAGTGAGCGGACAAAAGGTGAAAAAAGGCGACGTCCTCGCGGACGGAGCCGGTACGGAAAATGGCGAGCTCGCACTTGGACATAACATTCTCGTTTCCTATATGACATGGGAAGGTTTCAACTACGAGGATGCCGTTATCGTTTCAGACAGACTTATTAAAATTGGAAAATTCGACTCCGTACATATCGAAACATTTACGGTAGATGTTCGTGAAACCAAACTCGGTCCCGAGATTATCACTCGAGATATTCCCAACGTCGGTGAAAACCGTCTGAAGGACCTCGATAACGATGGAATCGTCCGAATTGGTGCCATGATTCACGAAGGAGATATTCTCGTCGGAAAAATCACGCCAAAGGGTGAAACGGAATTAACCGCAGAAGAAAGGTTACTACGAGCCATTTTCGGGGAAAAAGCTCGAGATGTGAAGGACACGTCACTACGCCTCCCAGGTGGTGAAGGTGGAAAAATCGTTGATGTACAGATCTTCACACGTCAGCAGGGAGATGAACTTCCAAACGGAGTTCTCAAACAGATAAAAGTATCTATTGCGCAAACTCGTAAGATCTCCGTCGGTGATAAGGTCGCCGGTCGTCACGGAAACAAGGGTGTTATTTCTATGATTGTTCCGCAAGAAGACATGCCGTTCCTTCCGGATGGTACCCCTATTGATATTATTTTGAACCCGCTCGGCGTTGCATCTCGTATGAACATCGGTCAGATTCTTGAGACACATCTTGGTTGGGCTGCTATTACTCTTGGATTCAAGGTCGCTACTCCGGCTCTTAATGGAGTTCCAACCGACACGATTCACCGATTACTCAAGGAAGCAGGACTTCCGGAATCAGGAAAAATTCAACTCTTTGATGGAAAAACAGGTCAAGCCTTTGATCACCCGTCAACCGTTGGAATCGCCTACATTCTCAAGCTCTCGCACTTGATTGAAGATAAAATCCACGCTCGTTCTATCGGTCCTTACTCTCTCGTTACACAACAACCTCTGGGAGGAAAAGCACAGCACGGAGGTCAGAGATTCGGAGAAATGGAGGTGTGGGCACTGCAGGCATATGGTGCAGCGCACATCTTGCAAGAAATGCTCACGATTAAATCCGATGATGTATATGGTCGTTCGAAGGCCTATGAGTCTATTATCAAAGGAGAACAGATCAAAAAACCACGTACACCGGAATCATTTAACGTCTTGGCGAAAGAGCTCCAAAGTCTTTGTCTTGATGTAACCCCGATTGTCTACACCGATCGTGAAGGATTGGATGATGTAGAAGAGCAATACACGCTTGCCGAGGAAGAAATGGAACATTTTGCTCCGGAAACGGTAAGCGAGGTTACCGAACCTGACGATCAAACGCAAAAAGTTGTGGCAAAAGATGAATTCGCGGAAGCCGGATTCGAAGAAGTTGCAGAAACCCCTGAGATATTTGGCGAAGAGGAACCAAATCCGGAAGAACTAGCCGAATTTGAAAAAACTCTCGAAGAAGAAGGAGAAATATAACAACCAAGCAACATGCGAAGCATCAACAAAGTCATTCTTATCGGAAATGTCACCAGGGATCCTGAAGTTCGAACCACGGGAAACGGTCAGCTGGTAGCCACACTTACGATTGCCACCAACCGCACATGGGTCACGCGCGATAATCGAAAAATGGAATCTGCCGAGTACCACGACCTCGTGGCATGGGCGCATCTTGCGGAACTTTGCGAAAATTTCATTCGCAAAGGAAAACTCCTCTACATAGAGGGATACCTCAAAAGCCGGAGCTGGGACACGCCGGAAGGGACACGCCGATTCAAAACAGAAATTGTCGTGGACGATCTGATCATGTTAGACAGACAACGAAGTACGACTGAGTTGTCAGATTCCGATCCCGTTTCTCCTAACTCACAAGAGCCTACGGAAATTCCAGCAAATGAACTCGCCGGAATTGGCACAGATAACTCATACGGCCCAGACGGCAATTTCGACCTTTAATTAACTACTTCTCCTCTTATTCGCCCTAAAATTTTCTCTCTATGCAACCATCATCAATTCCGCAATCAAAAAGCAACAAACTCGACGCCTTTGATGCGATCAGTATCTCAGTGGCTTCTCCGGAAACCATTCTGGGATGGTCACATGGCGAGGTAAAAAAACCTGAAACCATCAATTACCGCACACAAAAGCCGGAACGCGACGGTCTTTTCTGTGAAAAAATCTTTGGCCCTACCAAAAACTGGGAATGTTATTGTGGAAAATATAAGAGAATTCGATACAAAGGAGTCGTCTGCGAAAAGTGCGGAGTCGAAGTAACACGATCAAGCGTTCGACGTGAACGAATGGGCCACATCAAGCTCGCCGTTCCGGTGACACACATCTGGTTTCTCCGCTCTACGCCAAGTCGTATCGGCCTGCTCCTCGACCTTCCGATTAAATCCCTCGAACAGGTGGTTTACTTCGCCGCGTATGTTGTCACGGCCGTTGATGAAAAATCAAAAGTCGAAGCACGAGAACAGCTTGATGCCGAGTACAAGCAGCACAGGAAGAAGACACAGGATGATATGAAAGAGGAAATTGAAACACGAAGCGAAGGATTAAAAGGAGAAGCAAGTATCGCCCTCAAGGCGGGAGTTGAAAAAGACTATGCCAAGAAACTCGAAGAGTTTGATGGACAGTACTCAACCGCAAAAGAAGAACTTACGAAGATTACGGTCGGACGTATCTATTCTGAATACGAATACCGTGATATGTCCGTGAAATTCGGTCACGTTTTCAAGTCTTCAACCGGTGCCGAAGCAATCCGAGACATCATTGCATCCCTCGACCTTCGAAAGCTTCAAGAAACGCTCGCTGTTGATCTCAAGAAGTCTTCAGGACAGAAACAGAAGAAGATCATGAAGAGACTCAAGTTGGTCAGTTCACTTTTCCAGAATGACATCAAGCCTGAATGGATGATTCTTACCGCGCTTCCTGTTATTCCACCGGACCTTCGTCCTATGGTTCAGCTCGATGGTGGACGTTTTGCCGCTTCAGACCTGAATGATCTCTACCGAAGAGTTATCAACCGAAACAATCGTTTGAAGAGACTCCTCGCGATTGGTGCTCCGGAAGTTATCTGCCGAAACGAAAAACGTATGCTTCAGGAAGCCGTCGATACGCTGCTCAATAACAACGTTCGTTCAGGTAGAAGTGTATTCAACGCCGGGGACAAGCGAAAACTCCGCTCCCTCTCCGACATGTTGAAAGGTAAGCAGGGTCGATTCCGTCAGAACCTTCTCGGTAAACGTGTCGACTACTCCGGCCGCAGCGTTATCGTCGTCGGTCCAAAACTCAAACTCCACCAGTGTGGTCTTCCAAAACTCATGGCGCTCGAACTTTTCCGCCCATTTGTCATTGGAAAATTAATCCGTGATGGATACGCTCATAATATTAAAAACGCAGAAAAGCTCATCCAGAGCGGTAAAAAAGAAGTCTGGGATATTCTCGAAGAGGTAACACGCAATCGTTACGTGCTCCTCAATCGTGCTCCTACGCTTCACCGTCTCGGTATTCAGGCCTTCCAGCCGGTACTCGTCGAGGGTAAGGCAATTCAAATCCATCCACTCGTGTGCGCCGCGTTCAACGCCGACTTCGATGGAGATCAGATGGCGGTTCACGTTCCCCTTTCCGGTCAGGCTCAGTTAGAAGCAAAAGAGCTGATGCTTTCTGCAAGAAACCTCCTCAAACCATCTGCTGGTCATCCAATTATCGCTCCTACACAGGATATGGTTCTTGGTTGTTACTATTTGACCAAGATGACCAAGGGAAAATTGGGTGAGGGTATGTCATTTTCCAGCACCGAAGAAGCCGTTCTCGCGTATAATCAAGGAGTTGTACATATCCAGGCTCCAATCAAAGCACGTCTTTCTCAGACGCTCGGAGGCAAAACCGTTGATACGACCGTTGGAAGACTCATCTTCAACGCCTTCATCGCAAAACAACTTGGCTACATCAACGAAACCATCGACAAGAAACGTCTTGAGAATATCGTTGCGGAAACATTCGAACAGTGCGGTACGGAAATCACCGCTATTACGGCTGACTCTCTCAAGCGAATCGGATTCGAGTTTGCTACTCGTTCCGGCCTCTCGATTGGTGCCGCCGACATGATTGTTCCTGACGAAAAAGGAGGAGTTGTCGACAAATCCAGCGAAGTTGTTCACCAGATTAATTTACAATATGCACAAGGTCTCATTACCGACGAAGAACGATATCTTCACACGATCAAGGTATGGGGTCAGACGAAATCAGAAATTGCGAGCTTGATGATCAAATCATTCAACGATGAAAATCACCTCCATTACATGATTAACTCGGGTGCTCGTGGAAACTGGGGTCAGGTAACACAGCTTTGCGGCATGAAAGGACTCGTCGCTAATCCAGCCGGTAAAACGATCGAGTTGCCGATTAAATCAAACTTGAAAGAAGGATTTACGATTCTTGAGTACTTTATTGCGACACACGGAGGACGTAAGGGTAAGTCCGATACAGCGCTTAAGACAGCCGAAGCAGGTTACCTCACACGTCGTCTCGTTGATGCGGTTCAGGATGTTGTTATTCGTGAATACGATTGTGGATCTACCATGGTTCACCAGGTTACTCGTGAGGAATCCGTAGCCATCGGTGAAGAGTTCGAGAATCGAATTTACGGACGTGTACTTATGCAGCCGGTTGTTGGGCCTAAAACCGGAGAAGTTATCATCGAAAGCGATGTAGAAATCGACAACGCTGTGATAAAGAAGATTAGAAAAGAAAATATTGAATCAGTCGGCGTTCGTTCGGTTCTCACTTGTCTCACAGAAGGTGGTATCTGCGTAAAATGTTATGGTAAAGATCTTGGGACGAATCAGACCGTAGAGGTTGGAACTGCAGTAGGGATTATAGCAGCTCAATCCATCGGTGAACCGGGAACTCAGCTCACGATGCGTACGTTCCATATGGGTGGTGTCGCTGAAGGAAAAGATATCACCCAAGGTCTTACTCGTGTTGAAGAGCTCTTCGAAGCTCGAACACCCAAGTCCCCCGCCATTTTTGCAGAATTTGATGGAAAAATTTCTATCGAACAAAAAGGACAACTCTTCGAAATCCTCCTCAGCAACGACAAGCCGGTTGAGAAAAACTACCTCGTCCCATCAGAGATGCAAATATCGGTGAAAATAGGACAAAAGATCAAGGAAGGCGAAGTTATGGCTCAAAATCCGGACAATCGAGCTACCATCAAATCAGATACCGCTGGCTCAGTTATCGCGGTTGATGACGAAAAAATCAGTATCATGACAGAGGGAAGTATCGAAAAACTCTACAAGATTCCATCAGGAAAATCACTCAAGGTGAAGAACGGCCAGATGGTACTAAAGGGTTCCGCTATGACCGCCGGTCACTTCAATCTCCGTGAGCTTATGCGCCTGACCGACATCTACACGGTCTCACGTTACATCATGACGGAGGTTCAGAACATTTACGCTTCACAGGGTCAGACGATTAACGATAAACATATCGAAATCATCGCGCGACAGATGTTATCCAAGGTTCGTATCATCGAATCAGGAGAAACAGCATTCCTCCCTGGTGAGATCTCCGACATCATCTCCTACGGTAACCGAAATGCCGAATCCAAGGGTGCAGGCAAGAAACCGGCACGTGCCGAACGTCTTCTCCTCGGTCTCACACGTATCTCCCTCTGTACTGACAGCTGGCTCTCCGCCGCATCCTTCCAGGAGACAATCCGTGTTCTCGTCGAGGCTTCTACCACAAAACGTGTTGATAAACTCGAAGGTCTCAAGGAAAACGTTATCATCGGTAAACTCATTCCAGCCGGCGCCACCTACCGCAAGCGTCATGATGACCTCGTTCAATACATGAACGGCCGTATGAACGACGAAATCACCAAAGGCCTCCGCAAACCACCCGCCGACCCCGTCGAACGCGCTGAATACCTCGAAGAGTTCGAGAGAAGTTCGGATTTATGTCCGATTGTATAAATCTTATAAAAGAAAATTATGGACTATTATCTTCAATGTTTCAAAAAATTTGCCGTTTTCAGTGGCCGCTCGGAAAGAGCGGAATATTGGTACTTTTTCTTATGTAATATTATTGCAGCTATTATTCTCGGCACGCTCGATAATATTATTTTTATTCGAAATGAACTTCTGGTGATAAATGGCATGACTATAAATATCTTTATTCTCAGTCCGGTCTATGCCTTAATCACACTGATTCCCGGATTAGCCGTTGCGGTAAGGAGAATGCATGATGTGGGAAAAAGTGGCTTTTTCCTACTGATTCCCATATATAATATCGTTTTACTCTGCACTGAAGGGACAAAAGATAATAATAAATATTAAACACCCTCTTGCTTTTCTTGCCAAGATTTCAAAACCACCCCACCCGGGGTGGTTTTTTGTTGTCAGAAAAATTTCAAGAAAAATTCAAACCTTGTTCAGGAATTTGTTAGGTTGGTCTGATACGATGAAGGATATTCATTATTACTCAGCGTCATGATAAAAAAATTCCTCGAATGGATAAGCCTAAAACAAAAATTAAATATGAAGAATATATCGCCACCTCTTGTAAACGAAGGTGACATATGGTGGACAAGCATGGGAGAAAATATAGGATGGGAGATAAACGGAAAAAGTAAGGATTTTACCCGTCCTGTTATTATATACAAAAAGTTAGCACATGGATTTTATTTTGTAATTCCGGCAACTACAAAAGTAAAAACTGGCTCTTGGTATATACCGTATCGACATCAATCTATAAATGCAGCTGCGTGCCTTCATCAAGCACGTTCAATAGACTTTCGAAGGCTCCACTCGAAACTTGGGAGATTAGACGATAGTGATTTCTCAAAGATCAAAGCTGGATTTATCAAACTCTACGTATAAAAATTTCCCCCACATCCTTTCGGATATGGGGTCGCGAGAAAATCTCGAATTCACAAGCATTATAACAGACAGAAGAATGAAAAGCAATTTACCAGCCCACAAAGCTAACTTCCGCTTCAAGCATCATCTAACGCCCCTTCCTCCACCCCCAAAGCCGAAAATTCATTTGCAATAAGGCGGAATATAAGCTAAATTACCCCCGCTAATAATTAACGAATCGCACACAATGCCTACCGTAAACCAACTGATCCGCAAGCCTCGAAAGTCTCCAAAGAATAAGTCAAAATCGACGGCGTTGCTGTCAGGTTGGAACTCCATTAAAAACGGACCAATCAGCCTAAATGCACCATTTAAACGTGGCGTATGTCTTCAGGTAAAAACGATGACACCGAAGAAGCCGAACTCCGCTCTCCGAAAGGTGGCAAAGGTTCGTCTGACTAACGGTGTTGAAGTCATCGCCTACATTCCTGGCGAGGGTCACAATCTGCAGGAGCACTCAGTCGTTATGATCCGTGGTGGTCGTGTCCCGGACTTGCCGGGTGTGCGTT